>JAGCJE010000021.1 GCA_017648225.1 Kiritimatiellia bacterium
CCGGACTTGGCGACGCCCTGGAGAAGAGGAAGCATATCCTGGAGGTTGGAGATCTTCTTCTCGAAAAGGAGGATGAAGGGATTCTCGAGCTCGCACTCCATGCGCTCGGGAGCGGTGACGAAGTAAGGCGAGAGGTAGCCCTTGTCGAACTGCATACCCTCGACGACGTCGAGAGTCGACTCGAGCGTCTTGGCCTCTTCGACCGTGATAGTGCCGTTCTGACCGACCTTGTCCATCGCGTCGGAAATCATCTTGCCGATCTCGACGTCGCCGTTGGCCGAAATCGTGGCGACCTGAGCGATCTCGTCGGCCGACTTGACCTTCTTGGCGAGCTTGGCGATAGACTCGGTAACGGCGGCGGTAGCCTTGTCGATACCGTTCTTGAGAGCCATGGCGTTCGCGCCGGCAGTGAGATTCTTAAGACCTTCGCGGTAGATGGCCTCGGCGAGGAGCGTGGCCGTCGTCGTGCCGTCGCCGGCCACGTCGTTAGTCTTGGAGGCGACTTCCTTAACCATCTGAGCGCCCATGTTCTCGAAGGGATCGGGAAGCTCGATTTCCTTAGCTACGGTAACACCGTCCTTGGTGATCTGGGGCGAACCGAACTTCTTGTCGATGATGACGTTACGGCCGGAAGGACCGAGGGTCGAAGTTACGGCGCTCGAAAGCTTCTCGACACCGGCGAGAATCTTCTGACGAGCTTCTGCATCAAACTTAATCTGCTTAGCCATTTTCTTATCCTTTCAATAAATTATTTTTGGTCTCGCTTACGCAACGTTCCTATTGTGCAATCTCCACGAGTATCTCTTCCGTCTTTATTGCGGATAGTTCCAGGTGGAAGACCATTTTTCTTTTCAAACGCCTTTACTGTACAATCAGAACGAGTCTTACGTTGCGATGACATAACACAAATTCCTTACTTAACGAATACGCCGAGAAGATCTTCCTCACGGACGAGCTGGAGCTTCTGTCCGTCGATCTTGACTTCGGTGCCGCCGTACTTAGGAAGAAGTACCGTGTCGCCGGGCTTAACGTCGAAAGCGACTTCCTTGCCGGCATCGTCGAGCTTCTTGCCGACGGCGATTACCTTACCCTGCATGGGCTTTTCCTTGGCAGAGTCGGGAATGATGATTCCGCCGACAGTCTGCTCCTTCTCTTCGATTGGTTCAACGAGAACGCGATCGCCAAGAGGTCTGATTTTCATGTTTGTGTCTCCTTGTATGTTTGAAAGTTTTGTTTGATTTTAGTTTTAGTTCGAGTTTAGAGTTGGAGTTGGAGGTTTTAGTTGGAGTTGTGAGTTGGAGGATGGATGGTTAAATTTCCTTTCTCGAACTCGAACTTTAGACTCGAACTCTTCCTTTCTCGAACTCGAACTCTTCGCTCAAACTTTATACTTACTTCATCGTAAAGTCCGCGTCGACGACGTCGTCTCCGCCCTTCTCCTTCTTGGGCTCGTCGGCAGGCGGCGGCTCGGGATTCGCGCCCGGCTGCTGCTGATTGGCCTGTGCGGAGGCGTACATCTCCTGCGCGACAGGTTCCATCGCCTTCATGAGAGCCTCTTCCTTCGCCTTGATGTCGGCGATCGGAGCGGGAGGATTCTTGGCGAGCTCGTCCTTGAG
>JAGCJE010000160.1 GCA_017648225.1 Kiritimatiellia bacterium
ACGAACTCCTACAGCATGACATGTGCGGCGGAGATTGCTGCCGCTAGCCGAGCGGACGCTTTTCAGATGTGGCGATTTGCGCTGGACTGCGACCCGAAGACGTACTCGTGTACGTCGAGAAATGCGCCGTAGAGCGAAGCTCGGAGGGAAGGTTGCGAAGCAACGGCGAAGCCGCCCTCAAGGGCCCGCGTCGCAAGGACGCGCAAATCGCCCATATCAAAAGTGGAGCACGGTTGCAGCAACATCCGCCGCGTTATGTAAAGTCACGGCAGGAATAAGGAGTGATAAGATTATAGTTATTACTGTTGTACAGAATGAATAAAGGCAAATGGGGAAAGGTGGGATATTCCAGCACACTCAGAATTTATGCGTCTGCTCCAATTTATGATATAATATAGCGGTTAAGTCTTGAATATAAGACGCGAAGATGGAGAAAAATATGATAAATGTCGGTATTATCGGGTGCGGCTTTGTCGGCGGCGCGCTGAAAACATGGCTTGAAGAGAATAACAAGGACGCCAAGGTTTTTGTCAGTGATCCGCCGAAGGGATATAATGACGACCTTTCTTCGATTGATATCGCATTTCTTCAGATTCACGTTCCGACCGAAGACGACGGGACGCAGGATTTGACGCTTATGAAGGAGATCATCTCTAAGCTCCCGAAGGTTCCCGTTTTTGTGCGCACTACGATTCTCCCTGGAACGAGCGATATGCTTTCGCGCGAAACCGGACATGAAGTGTGCTATATGCCGGAATTTCTGACCGAGCGTACGCACATCGAAGATTTTAAAAAGCAGACGATGGTCTTTACCGGTGCTGTCGATCTTCTTATCAAGGTTTTCCCTGGTAAGAAGTTTACGGTAATGTCGCCTCTTGAAGCGGAGGTCACGAAGTACGCCCATAATGTTTTCGGCGCCTATAAGGTCATTTACTTCAACGCCGTCCGCGAGTACTGCCAGAATATGGGCGTCGATTGGGCTAAGGTCCATACGGGAGTTCTTCTTTCTGGGTATATTAACGACACTCATACGTACGTTCCCGGTCCTGACGGGAAACTCGGTTACGGAGGCAAATGTTTCCCTAAGGACGTAAACGCTTTCGCGAAACTTACCAAGGGTCAGAGTCTCGGCACGCTCTTAGCGCCGCTTCATGAGCTTAATGTCCACTTCAGAGGCGTGGAGGAGCGCATTTGAAGATCGTTCAGCTAGTTCCAGCCATGGATCAGGGCGGCGTTGAACGCGGTATCGTGGAGATGAACCGTGTTCTTGTCGCCGCGGGTCACGACAATCTCGTCGTTTCCGTCGGCGGGCGGCTTAACGAGCGCATCATCGCCGACGGCGGGCGCATCGCTGAAATTGACATAAAATCAAAAAATCCTTTTACCGCATTTTCGCGTGCGAAGAAACTGCGAAGACTTTTGGAGGTTGAGCGCCCTGATGTCGTCGTCGCGCATTCGCGCGTTCCGGCGTGGCTTTTCGTTATCGCAAACCGAAGGCTTAAACTTAAATGGATTACGTTCGCTCACGGCGCGAATTCCGTTTCGGCGTATTCGAAGGTGATGACGTATGGAGATGTTACGGTAACGCCGAGCCAATATATCGCGGATTATCTCATAAAGCATTACAAAATCGACACTTCGCTTTTGCGCGTCATTCCCCGCGCCATCGATCGCGAGAAGTTCGATATCGATAAGCTCGACCGCGATTTCATGGACTCCAAGCGTCGCGAATGGAAGTTGGACGGTTTCAGAGTCGTGATGGGCTTAGGCCGCATTACGCAACTTAAAGGATACGATGTCCTTATTAGGGCTGTCGCATATCTCCAGTCGACCCATGTCGCGGCCAAAGCGAAGTCGCCCGACTGGAAACTCGTCATCGTCGGCGAGGCGGAGGCTTTGCGCAAGGAATATGAAGAGGAACTCCGTAAACTGGTTGTGGACCTCGGCGTTTCCGATCATGTCGTTTTCGCTGGCGCTCAAAGCAAGGTCGCGGAATGTCTTTCTCTAGCGGATATTGTCGTAAGCGCCAATTACCGCAAGCCCGAGGCGTTTGGCCGCTCCATGGCCGAGGCGCTTGCGATGGATAAACCTGTCGTAGCCACAGGATTCGGCGGAGCGCTCGATATCGTCGAGGACGGCGTAAACGGGGCGCTCGTCGCGCCTGATCCGAAGGCTAAGAGCGAGGAACTAGCGGTTAAATTCGCTAATGCGATCCGTTCGGTGGCTCATAGCGGGTTTAAGGGACTGCGCGAAGACGCGCTTGAGAAATTTTCGTTCGACAGAATGGCTGCGCGCTCGCTTGCCGTGTACAATGAATTTTCCGGGGGAGGTCGGGAATGAGACCGTCCCGTCAGCTTAGACTTCTGGTTGTCGACAACTTCCAGATCCGCCGCTACGGAGCGGGACGCGAGGGTCAGGGCTACCGTTTTATGTGCGGAGGCGTCCGCAACAACTGGCGCGTCATGTCTTTTTCAGAGCGCGATATCACGCGCTATCTCGCGCCGTTCGGTTTTATGCGTAATATCGGCGCAAAGATGATGAACAAAAGGTTCATTAAAACATGCGTCAATTTCCGCCCAGATCTCGTACTTATCGGTCACTGCGATTATCTTTACAATTCTACTCTAGAGAAGGTCCGCTCGCTACTTCCCGACGTAAAACTCGTTCACATCAACGTCGATCCCATCTGGCAGGAGCATACCGAAAATCAGATTCGCGAGCGCATGCATTCATGCGATGCGATATTCGTGACGACGGCGGGCGAGAAGCTTAAGGAATGGACGACGGGCAGGAACATCGTCGGCTTTCTGCCTAACATGTGCGACGAGACGATGGAGTGGGAGGATGTTTCGTCAAGCGGCGACATAAAGTATGATCTCTTTTTCGCGGGTCACGATTGCCCAGGCGACGAACGAATTGAGCTCGTGCGTGAACTCGACAGACTCGTCTCGTCCAAAATCCGTTTCGGACTTTTCGGCACCTGCGGCCGCGAGGCCATCGCGGGGAGTGACTACGAAAGGGCGCTTCTTTCGAGCGCGATGGCGCTTTCGCTCAACCGCCGCGAAGGATGGAAGTGGTATTCGTCAGATCGCCTCGCCCATCTGATGGGGCGCGGGATTCTGGCTTTCATTTCGTCGAAGAGCGGGTATCAGGAATTTTTCAAAGACGGCGAGGAGGCCGTTTTCTTCGACAACGCCGCCGATCTGGCCGAAAAAGTTCTGCTCTATGCCGCAGATCCCGCCGCGCGCCGCGCAATCGCCGCCGCCGGGCGCAGGCGTTATCACGAGCTTTTCAACGCCTCGCGTATTCTCAATTACATCGCCGATACGGTGTATGGCGAAGACTCCTCCTCAATGTACGAATGGGCCGGTGAAGTCTACCGCTGAGTCTGTGTTATTGCCGCTGAAATATCCCCATCCTTTACGATTTCCTTTTACTTTTATTCGTTACTGTACTAAGGATGGGATATTCCAGCAATCACCCTTGACTTCAGTGGGTCGAAAATTGTATACTATTCATCAATTCCGTCTGGATCGGGCCTATCAACCGACTGCCCGAACGGTGAGGAAGAAAAGGTAAAATCCTAAAAAGGAACAGTAAAATGCCTAAGATGAAAACCAAAAAGTGCGCGACGAAGCGCATGAAAACGTCGGCCACGGGTAAGGTTATGCGCTCTCAGGGCGGCAAGGCTCACCTCAATGGCTATAAACCCAGGGCGCGCAAGCGTAATTTGCGCGGTATCACAGTGACCGATAAGGGCGTCACCAAAACGATGAAGCGTATGCTTCAGGACTGAAGGAGGTAAGATACAATGCGTGTTACTAATGCACCCGCTTCCCGCGAACGCCGCCGCCGCCGCCTTGAACTGGCGAAGGGCTTTTATGGA
>JAGCJE010000022.1 GCA_017648225.1 Kiritimatiellia bacterium
ATCCTGGCAGAGGCTGGCTTAACGCCGTAAATCTTGCTAAATCATTTATGCTTTTTGAAAACGCTCTTGCTAAGACGGCTGGTGATAAGTTTACTCACGGCAACGTGCGCTGCCTGAGCGCAGGTATGCTTATGCTCGTTATTGAACGATATGATGAAGTTAAGGCCGTTTTCGAAGATGCTAAAAAGTCGATGAATGATGCGTCATTTGAAAATATCAAATTGCCTTCGCGACTTGAACTTGTCGACAGGTTTGAACAGATCGGCAAGGATTTCTACATCTGGTGCTGGCGCGAAGGGCCTCAGCCGAGAGATTTCAAAAGTTTAGTCAAGAGCCTTAAGGAGGGCACACGATGAATTTGAAGAAGGTTTGTTTTGTCGGTCTTTGTTCGCTCGTTTCAGTATCTTTCGCGGAGAATGTCTGGAATGTCGGAGCGTTTGAGAAGAGAAAAGGCTGGCCCATCGTTTCAGAGGACGGCACGAAAAAGCTCTACATAAAATGTGCGCCTCAAACAGATTACACATCCGGTATTATTACGATTGATTCGCTTGGCGCAGATGTTTCGGGCGTTATCGATTTAAGAGAGATTAAACTTAAATCCTCCAAGGGACTTGTTGATGTAAAATCCGTTTCGATAGGTAAAGATCTTCTTCGTAAAAACGCTTCGGTTACCGAATTTTACGCTAACAAGGTTTCATCTGTCGGACACTGCGCCTTTTCTCGCGCCGAAAAGCTTGAGCGTGTAATTCTTTCCGGTTCGGCCGACACTATTCCGAACGGATCTTATGCGACCCATCCCGGGATTCGCAGCGGCGTATTTTCGGATTGTTCCGCTCTTAAGGAGGTCGTGCTCGACCTGCCGCTTAAGCATCTTGGCGATGCCGCGTTCGCAGGTGCAACGAATCTTTCAAGCGATATAACCAAAATCGTCCCGCGTTCGATCGAAAGCATTGGAACGACGGCATTTTGGAACTGCATAAATCTTCGCGGCGAACTTGTGACCGACGCTGTGAAATCAGTCGGCTCGAGAGCGTTTCAGCGAGCGGGGTTTGATTCGATTTCGCTCGGGTGCGACGGATCGCTTAAAGAGTTCGCGAGCGGCGGAAGCTCAGGAGGAATCTCGTATGGCGTATTTACGGGCGGCCCTAATCTCACCAATCTCGAGGTGCGCGCGGCAGGACTTGTTTCTTTAGGCTCAAACAACTTTTCCGACATTCCAAATCTTAAACGTGCCGCGTTCGATGCGCCCAAGCTTGAGGTGATGGGAGAAACGCGCGGTTGTTGCTCTGGGCTTAAGAGTCTTGAAATAATAGAGATGAATACGCCGCACCTCAGAGTCATCGGCGAATCATGGCCGCCTTTTAACGCGACGCGCTCTTTGAAGGAGGTTGTCTGGACAGGCCCTGCGCCGAGACTCGGGCCGTTCAAGCGTCTCTTTAACGGTGTAAGACCTGTAGCCAACACAGCCGAAAAAGCGAAGCCATGCGTCATTAGAGTAAAGAATTCCGACGGCTCATGGGAGGCGCTCGCTTCGGAGTTCGAAGGTGTTGAAGAAAAATTCGCCCCTAAAAATTGCGTCGGCGTAATGTTCGCCTCATCGCGTAAGGCTTGGCTTATAATTGAAAAATAAGGAGAGTAATATGTCTAATAAAATATTGTTGAGTTTTTCGGCGTTCGTGTTTTCTTTTGCGCCGCTTTTTGCTTCTGGCGATTTTCTAATTGCTACAAACTCAATGCCTAAGGCTGCGATTGTTGTCGCAGAGGATGCGCCTGTCGCGGTAAAATATGCCGCTGGAGAACTCGCTAAATATCTTAACAAGATGACGAAGAGCTCGTTCCCGCTTACGTCTTCGCCCATTGACGGCTGGAATACGATTTTAGTCGGTGCGAAAAGCGATCAGAAAGCGTTCGACGGTATAGACATTCGTCTTTCGAGCGACTCCAAGACTCTTTCAATTTCCGGCGAGCGTCCACGCGCCGTGATTTATGCCGTCTACGATCTTCTTGAAACGTTCGGCTGCGGCTTTTGGACGCCAAATTCCGAGACAGTTCCCGTTTCGCCCAACATTTCGCTCCCGGCTGGATATGTCAAGCGCGATGCGCCCGCGATGCGCTATCGTTGCGGAAACCACTATACGACAGGCGCGAAATTCATGGTTAAGCTCCGCGCGAACGAAAATAAGCGCGGCTCAGAAGAAATCGGTATTGCGCCGGGCGAAGGTGAGAATATCATGCACTCGCTCGTTTTAAGATGGATTCCCCGCAAGAAGTTTTTCAAGACTAAGCCCGAATGGTTCGCGCTCGTGGAGCGTACCGACAAGGAAACAGGCGAGAAAAAGAAAATTCGCGTAAACGGCGCACTTTGCATGACGAATCCTGAAATGCGCGAAGAGCTTTTGAAGGAGGTTGGCGCGTTCCTTGAGAAGAATTATCCGTATCAGAGATCTATCTCGCTTTCACCGAGCGATATGGGAGATTATTGCCACTGTGAAAACTGCACGGCTCTCATGAACAGCGATGCGAGCAAGGCGCCCACGATTCTCTATCTCGAT
>JAGCJE010000023.1 GCA_017648225.1 Kiritimatiellia bacterium
CGTCGACGAGAACGCAGGCGTTCTGGTCGAAGTGAACCGTGGAGCCGTCCTCGCGGCGGATCGGCTGACCCGTGCGGACGATGACGGCCGTCGCGACGGAGCCCTTCTTGATGGAGCTCGTGGGCGACGCTTCCTTGATGGCAACGCGGATGATGTCGCCCAGGTGGGCGTATTCCTTACGCTGGCCCTTGATGCGGAAGCACATGGCGCGCTTGGCGCCTGTGTTGTCCGCTACTACGAGGTTGGAGAGTTCCTGTAACATTTCGACTTCTCCTTACTTGACGATGCGCCAACGCTTGGTGGCACTCATCGGGCGGGTTTCCATAATGGTGACGTTGTCACCGACCTTCGCCGTGTCGGCCTCGTCGTGAACGTGGTACTTCTTAGTACGCGTAACGACCTTGCCGTAAACGGGGTGGAGTTCGCGGTAGCTGACCGTGACGACCACGCTCTTAGCGCCCATCTTGGACGCAACGACGCCTTTGCGCACCTTGCGCGCGCCGCGATTATTGGTTTCCGTGCTCATCAGATCTTGACTCCTGCGCGGGTGATAAACTTCGTGTGAATTCCGATCTTAGTGGCAGCGAGACGGAGGCACTCCTTAGCGATCTCCTCGTTAACGCCGCCGACTTCGAACAGAACCTTACCGGGAAGGATAACGGCAGCCCAGAACTCAGGGTTACCCTTTCCTCCGCCCATACGGACTTCGATGGGCTTGCGGGTTACGGGCTTGTCGGGGAACACGCGGATCCACAACTTGCCTTTACGCTTCATTTCGCGGTTGATCGCGACGCGGCACGCCTCGATCTGGGTCGCCGTGAGAAGACCGCGGGTGAGAGCCTTGAGGCCGAACTCGCCGTAAGCGAGCTCAGTACCCGAAGTCGCGTAACCGGAGCGGTTACCCTTGGAGACCTTGCGGAATTTAACTCTTTTAGGCATCAACGGCATGTCTTACCTACCTTCCTTGCGGTCACCGCGCTCACGACGCTCGCCACGGCGCTCGCCGCGGGGCTGACGGGGCTGGAAACCATCTTTCTTGCAGATCCAAACCTTGATACCGATCTTGCCGGCGGTAGTGTTGGCTTCTGCGAAACCATAGTCGATATTGGCTCTCAAGGTGTGGAGCGGAACAGAACCCTCGCGGGACCACTCGACGCGGGCGATTTCAGCGCCGTTGATACGGCCGCCGGCCTTAACCTTGATACCCTCAACGCCCATGTCCATGGCGACCTTCATCGCACGCTTCATCGCACGCTTAAGAGCGATACGACGCTCGAGCTGCTGAGCGATCGACTCGGCGACGAGCTGAGCGTCGGCGTCAGCGCCCTGGACTTCCTTGATCTCGAGGTAGACTTCTTTCTTCGTCACCTTCTCGAGCTGGGTACGCATCGCCTCGACGTCGCCACCCTTGCGGCCGAGGATAACACCAGGGCGAGCGCTGAAGAGTGTGACGCGAACGCGGTTGGCGTAGCGCTCAATGAGGATCTTGGAGATACCGGCCTCAGAGAGCTTAGCCTTGCAGAGATCGCGGATCTTCTGATCTTCGATGAGGAACGCGCCGAAGTTCTTCTTGGGAGCGAACCAGCGGCTGCCCCAAGCGTGGGTAACGCCGATACGAAAACCGATAGGATTAACCTTCTGACCCATTATTTCGCCTCCTTCTTGACGTCGGTAAGGACCACCTTGCAATGGCACATGCGGCGGGCGATCGGATGAGCGGAGCCGCGGGCCGTGGGCCAGTAGCGACGCATACGGATAGATTCGTCGAAAACGCTGAGCTTGACGATCATCGAGCCGGGCTCGGCGACGCCGTTGTTGTTCTTAGCGTTAGCGATAGCCGAAAGGAGCGTCTTGCGGAGAATTTCCGCCGCCTTCTTAGGCGAGTATTCAACGACCTTCAGCGCGTCAGCGGCCTTGAGGCCCTGACAAGCACGCGCGAGGGGACGGCCCTTGGCCGCCGACATACGCGCATTACGGGTGATGGCAACTACTTCCATTTTCAAAACCCTTTACTTAGCCTTGGCAGCGGAGTTGCCGTGCGTCTTGAACGTACGCGTGGGAGCGAACTCGCCGAGCCTGTGGCCGACCATGTTTTCAGTAATGAAGATCGGCATGTGCTGTCTACCGTTGTGGATCGCGAAGGTAAGACCGACGAAATCGGGCAATACCATAGAGCGACGGCTCCACGTTTTGATAGGCTGCTTCTTGCCGCTAGCCTGCATCTTCTCGACCTTGCGGAGGAGGCTTTCCTCGACATAAGGCCCCTTCTTAAGAGAACGTGCCATGTATTATTTCCTCCTCTTGACAATAACCTTATCGGACGCCTTGCGCTTAGCGCGGGTCTTGCCGCCCTTAGCGAGCTGACCCCAAGGTGAGCGCGGATGCGAACCGCCTGAAGTACGACCTTCACCACCGCCCATCGGGTGATCGACCGGGTTCATCGCAACACCGCGAACCGTAGGACGGATGCCCATGTGGCGCTTGCGGCCGGCCTTACCGAGGGAGATGGAATCCCAATCCTTGTTACCTACCGTACCGATGCAAGCGAGGCAGCGGCCGTTGAAGATTCTGACTTCGCCGGAAGGCATCTTCAAGGTAACGGTGCCGTTCGAGCGGGCCATAACCTGGCAGGCATTACCGGCGGAGCGGCCGATCTTGGCGCCCTGACCGGGAACGAGCTCGATGGCGTGGACCATGAGGCCGAGGGGGATCTGAATGAGCGGGAGGCAGTTGCCGACCGAAGCTTCAGCCTTGGGGCCGTTCATGACCTTCATACCCGGCTTAAGACCCTCGGGAGCGAGGATGTAGCTCTTAACGCCGTCAGCGTACTCGATGAGAGCGAGGTAAGCGCTGCGGGTAGGATCGTAAGCGATATCCTTAACGGTCGCCTCGACATCAAACTTGTTGCGCTTGAAGTCGACGAGGCGCAGACGCTGCTTAACGCCACCGCCGCGATGACGGGTCGTGATGCGGCCCTGATTGTTGCGGCCCGCGGTCTTGCGGACGGCCTTCGTCAGGCTCTTCACCGGCTTCTTCTCGGTGATTTCGTCAAACGTCGCGGAAAGGCGGAAGCGCATTCCCTGCGAGCGTGCTTTATATGATTTAAGTCCCATTGTATCTCTCCTTAGACCTGCTCAATGCGCTCGCCGGCCTTAACGGTGACGATGGCTTTCTTCCAGGTAGGTTCGGTTACAGCGCGACGGGTGCCGCGGATATACCTGAGCCCGCCCTTCATGTTGGCGGTGCGGACCGCGAGAACGTGAACGCCGAACTTCTTTTCGACTGCGTCTGCGATCTGGGGCTTGCGAGCGTCAACAGCGACCTCGAGAATATAGCGGTTCTGAGTGCTGAGGATCGAGCCCTTCTCGGTGATCAAAACTTTCTTGATAACTTCTTCGTTCGTCATGGCTTTCATTCCTTACTTGGCGATGCGGGCCATAATGACGTCGAAACCGGCCTTGTCGCAGACGACCTTCTTCGCTACCATGAGCGAGTAGACGTCGAGCGCCTGGGCAGTCGAATAATCGACGCGCGGGAGGTTGCTGGTGACGAGAAGCGTCGTATCATCAACGTCCTTCTGGACGATGATGGCGCTGCGGTCAACACCGAGATCCTTGAGGAACGCGGCCATGAGCTTCGTCTTGGGCGCCTCAAACTTGAACTCGTCGACGACGATAACGTCACCGGCGGCGAACTTCTCGGAGAATGCACGCGCGAAAGCGAGCTTCCAAACCTTCTTGTTGAGCTTCTGCTCGAAGCTGCGGGGCTTAGGACCGTGGGCTACGCC
>JAGCJE010000161.1 GCA_017648225.1 Kiritimatiellia bacterium
CCGTTTCGAGTTCCTCGGCCTTCCCTCGCTCTGTGCGCTCGGGAGTCATTTTACAAGCTCATCAATCAACTCTTCAATAGGCGAGGCGACGGAGCGCACATCAAACTTGAACTGATTGATTTTGACGCGGACTTTATTCTTAGAAATATTGCGGTAGCGCGCGAACTTCCAGCCGTCAGCGACGGAAAGCGGCTTTTCCATATTCTCGCCGTGGTTGGCCGTATTGAGCTTCGACCAGATTTTCCCGTCCTTGGAAAGCTCGATCACGCCCGCCTTGACGGCCGCGTTGTCGCCGAGTTTGGCGTGGAAATAATCGGTCTGCCACTTTTCAGGAACCTGGATACCGAACGACTCGCCGGGGGCTATCTCGGTATATTCCATAATGCGCACGTATCCGGCGTACTTGCCGTCAAGCTTGACGACAGGACTGGGGATAGCGCGCGCGTTCGAAAATCCCTTAAAGCCGGACGCTGCGCTGAAATCACGTCCCGTCTTCCTCTTGTACGCGGATTTAAGCGTACCCTCCAGTATGAGGTCGATAAGCGGCTTAAGTTCGCGCGTTGCCGTAGCAGGCTTCGCGATCCACTGTTTGTCGTTGGCGAATGTCGCGGCGGCGAACTTGGCGCGATGATATTCAGCAAGAGTTTCTGAATGCGACATCATCTCTTTCAGGAATGAAACATGCGACTTGATATCATCCCCCTCATTGTATTTTTTATAAATATCAAGCGCCATAAACGCAATCAGCATCTGATATTTCTGAGCCTCAAGCCACCCCTCGATCTCCCAGCCGAGATCGTATCTTTCGCGAGGCAATTCCGCCAAAAGATACTCCGAGGCTTTTAAAATCTCTTCAAAAAGATCTTCAAGTTCTTCCAGCGTCTCATTGGAGAGTTTGCCCGAGGCGTTGAACTCATTTCGGGCCTTTTCGCAGAGCGGCGCGGCAGAAACGCTCTCTTCGCGGCGGTAGCCGTGGCCGTTGGGCCCCTGGTCGGAATTATGCTCAGCGAAAATCCTCATCGCCTTCGCGACTTTTTTATCTTTATAAAGCTTCTCGAACGACTCTTCCCAGACTTTCTTCGAATCGAAATTTTTAGGATCCTTGCACCACTTGGCGATTCCGTAAAGCGCTATCTTGCTCGCTTCGCAATTCTCCATAGGATTCGACACGAAACCCGAGCAGGCGACATCGTCGAGCCCGTATGTGCGGCCGAGAAGAATCTTGGAGCGGCAGTAATCGTTCACCGGCCAGTTCCACCAGATGAACGGAGGACGTTTGAAATCTTCTGTTATCTTCTTAACCGCATCAGCCGTGATGTCGGAGCAGATTCCGCGCCCCGTCCACATGATGTGAACGCGCTTATCGAGCTTTTCTCCGAGAGTTTTCTGATAAGGATGACCGAAACCCCAGTAGACGTTCGGACACATGATAAGCGGAGCGCAGCCTTTCCTCTTGTCGATGAATTCCTTGAGAATGCGGTTTCCGACCTCCGCATGAAATTCCGCATCAGCAGCTCCGAAGTCATCGAAAAAGACGGCGAACGATCTAAAACCTGCGTCGTACATCCAGCCGAGCTTTTTGAATAGCGCGGCGTAATCCTCTTTGGAGCCCTTCCTGAAACCACTTCCCAGATGGATCGCCCAGCAGAAGTTAATCTTATTGGCCTTCGCGACCTCGAGGAGCTTTTTGAAATCCTTCATCTCCTTCTCGGGATACGGCTCACGCCACTTCGAATGATGGTAAGGATCGTCCTTCGGGCCGTAGATGAAAATGTTCATATTGTGCTCGCCCATGAACTTAAGAAGCGAAAGGCGACCTTCTGTACCCCACGGACGACCGTAGTAACCCTCGACCACACCGCGAAGCGGAATGGTCTCTGCGAACACGCCGAACGTCGCAATCGCGACAATAGCGGCAACTATATTTTTTTTCATCTTTGGACTCCTCTCTTATTTAATTACGTTCATACCTTTTTTCAAAGGCAGCTTTATATCTTTATATTCGAACTCCCCTTCGACAGGCGTATCAACCGAACCAAAAACCTTCTCGCCGCTAAACTTAAGATCGACCTTAATCCAACCGTCGGGATGAGGATGGCTCGCCCTGATTTCCTTCAGCCCACCGGGCAACGGCGCAATGCGGACCCTTTTGAAGAAAGCCGCGTTGGACTTTATTCCGGCGAGTCCCGTCTGCATAAACCAGACAGGATGAGCGCCCCACGCATGACAGTCGCTGCGGGATTCGATCTTTTCGTTCTCGGGCTTTTCAAGAAGAGTCGTAACTCCAAGATCAACATATCCGCGCCACAGATCCAGGCGCTTTAAAAAGAGATCGGAGCGCCCCATCTTGAAGTACGCATCGAATAGGTAGTACGAAAAATAAACCGTGCAGCGCGACAGATCCTTATCTTCTATAAGGTGCTTAAAAGCGATCTCACGCTTGTCCGCCGGGAGCACATCGCCGATAATCGCCAGCGCCTGGGCGTGCTCGGAAAAGTATTTCATCGCGGGAGTGTCGGAAAGAAGACCGCGCTTTTCGCACCAGAACTTCTCAATGATTTTCTTTTTGAGCCGCTCGCTCTTCTCCAGCCAATACCGGGCCTGCAGATCGTTGCCGAAGGCAGCCTCGACCTTTGCAGCCGACTGCATGGCGAGAATGTAGAATAGATTTATCTCGGCGCTTACTCCATAGCCGAAACGGCTATCAGGCGTCGTTCCCTGATTAGGCCAATCGACGGCCCAATCCATGAAGCTCCAACCGGGAAGGTTCTCCAAAAGCCCATCGGCGTTCTCATAATACTCGACTCCCGAGAGCGACTTGCGCATTCCTGGGATTCGGGCTCTCAGCCATTCGCGGTCCGCACCGCCGGCGAGATAGTCGCCGTACATGCAAAGATAGCAAAGCGTATAAGTGTACGACTCCTGAATGCCACGCGTCGGAAAATTCATCGGGCACGATCCGTCGTCGCGCGTCGCGAGCTCGAAAATCTCGATGGCGCGCTTTATTATCCTATCGTCGCGCGACATTGCGGCCAAGACGAGAAGCTGGACGCGGGTGTCGCCGGGATACATCTGCTGTTCGTAGTAGGGGCAGTCGAAAAGCATTTCATGACAGCACATCTGCATCGCTCTCGCGCAGATTTTGCGGATTTCGGCGAATCGCGCGTCGCCTACGGCCTCAAACGAGCTTTCGAGTTCAACGGGATAACGCGATTCGACAAGGTGCATGTCCTTCAAAACCAGAGGCTCTCCAAGCGTTTCGATATCGATACGGCACCAGCGTCCGCAACGGAACCACGGGGATGAGAATTCACCCTCAAGGCCGTCCGAAATAAAATCGTCGCCGTAACCCTCAAGGTATTTCCCGAGTATCTCCGAGCGGTTGGCCTTTCTCTTCGTGTTCGCGTTTCGGGCCGATTCGGTCCAGGTCCAGGAAACGCGAGCACCCTTGGCGCCTTTCATTTTAAGGACGGGATAAGCGCATGTATAAACACCGAGATCGACAGCAAGCTGTAGTTTAGTGTCAGCAGGCACGATCAACTCGCCGCCGTTTTTGAAAAATCCGTTAAACTCGGCGACAAGAGGATCCTCCATTTCGGATTTTGTGTAGACGTGTTCCGTGCGCCACGTCGCAGAGCGCGAAACGGCCTTCACCGTTCCGACTGTCTTTCTCAATTCCGTCTGATCGGGAAGCTGCGTCGGAAAAAGCATCCATCCGCCCATTCTAAGACCCCACATGTCAGGGCCCTTCCATTTGATCGGCTTGCGTACAATCGCCGCCTCGCTCCACTTCTTCGGCTCCGCCGCGTAAGGTCCGCGCCCTGTAATTTCGAATTGCGAACCCGTTCCCCACACCTTGTTGGCGAAACCCATAGGTCTAAAGCCGTCGAGCCAGCCGACCATCCACTTGGCCTTGCCCGTCGTAAGTTTAGCGTCATAGGCACCCTCAGCCTTAAGAACAAATCCGCCGCGGTATGAAAGCTGGGCTAAAGGCGCATGGTCACCTATTTTCGATACGACCGCCTCAATAACATGTCGACCGGGAGTCAGGTTTTTGACGCGATACGTCTGATACTGCCAGTTCTCAACCGCCGCGCGGTTAGGGCCGCGGGCGACAAAACACCCGTCGAGAGTAAGGTAGAACCTCTCGTCGGCGGAAACGTCAAACACAAGTTCACCGTCGGTTTCGGAAGAATCGAACTCTATCTTAAACTTTGCGAACTTAACATCGCTAGAATTGACGCGGCCGGAATGAGGCGTTTCGTCACCTTTTTCCGTAAGGCCGTTATCGCCTTTAACCCATAACCAAGCAGCGTCATCGATCGGCTGAATCTTTAAGACATTGGTGTTACCGCACGTAACTCGCTGAGGACGGAAAACACGCTCGATCTCCATGGCGCGGGCGGTCTGTGACAATGCGACGAGAAATGACAATACGGCAAGAAATAGATACTTTTTCATAAAGGAAATTATATCAAATGTACCAAAAAATGTGGTAACTATTTCGTTTAAAGCCGCTATCTCATTTAAACAGAGTTGACTGATTTTACAGGATTTGAGTTAATGTGAACCACAACTGACGATTATTTATTATCGGGATTAAACTCGAGAACAAGTCGCTCGCCATTGTCTTTTAAAGTAAAAATTTTCATACGCTCGTTCGGAGAAGAATTAGGCTGGTGAATCGTCAGGCAGAGCCGCCCGTTAAGGTCGCGAAACACCATCCCGTGACCGCCGTCCTTGCCGTAAAGAATCTCGTCTTTAGTCCATGGCCCCGCTATTCTGCCCGACTCCGACGATCGGACAAGAACGCAATAACCGTTGCCCTTGATGACATTGGACCAGATCATATAAAGACGCGAACTCTTCTCTGAGCGGAAAAGGAACGGCCCGTCCGTTATCACCCAGGCGCCCTTCATAGCGCTTTTGGCGTCAAGAATCTTCTTCGAGGGCGCCGTAAACGATGAAAAATCATCGGAAAGCGGCGCATACTCTATCGTACCGTTCCAATTCTGGCACCATTCATGACAATAAACCATATAAGGCTTGCCGTCTTCGACATACAATGTTCCGTCAAGAGTCTGAAGCTCCTCGGGCGGCACCGGCCCCTTCTTTACGAGTTTAAAGGGACCTTCCGGGGAATCGGCGAGAAAAACCCATGTTCCGCGCGGCACAAGTTTTGACCTGTCGACCTCTTCGTTCATCGGCTTTATCTCTCTTACGCCTTTATCCTCGGTAATCGTAACGAAAAGATAATATCGATCTTTGTATTTATGCACCTCCGGAGCCCATACAGCCTGAACCTTAACGTCTTTTGGCAACGTCATAGCCATCTTTTTCTCGGTCCAGTCGACAAGATTCGTGCTAACCCTGACTCCGACTCCATTGCCGCCGAACCAAGGCTTCGACTCGTAAAGATAGTACTTGCCGCCATCGACAAGGACAAAAGGATCACGGATACGAAAATCTTTTTCTCGCGAAAACGCACATAACGGCATAAAAAACAAGACTAGAAAAGCGACAGTTTTCACCTTCATATTCATTATTAGTATACCTAAGTCCCGTTTCGACGTCCTGTGTTTAGCCTTCGCCTGTTTATTCGTCTAACTTGCCCTTGTAAGCTACGCGGCGAATCTTACCGACCGACGTACGCTCCAAAGGCTCGCGATAAACGACCACCTTACGAATGCGCTTATAGTCTGCGAGTTCCGCGCTGCGCTCCTGGACGCGTTTAATGATAGACTTTTCCACATCTTCCCACGAAGGCTTAACGCCTCCATTTTGTGTTTCGAACCACTCTTCATTAGGATAGACGATCGCACCTACACGCTCACCCGGAACTCCGCCCTGAGTGTAACCAATTACGATAATATCCTGAACCGAAGGATCTTTAGCTACAGTATTTTCAACCTCTTCCGGATAAATATTCTTACCTTCACGGTTTACGATTAAGGCTTTCTTTCTGCCGCGAATAGTGATAAGGCCGTCCTCATCCTGAGAGGCGAGGTCCCCCGTCTTAAACCACTCACCATCGAATGATTCAGCAGTCGCCGCGTCATTATGATAGTAGCCTTTCATAACGATTGGGCCCTTAACTTGAAGTTCACCGACGCCCTGCTCGTTCTGATCGGCGAGACGAACCTCGCAACCATCGATCGCGTAGCCGATCGTACCGATTTTACGGCAATCAAAGCTCGTTACCGAGACTACAGGCGCGCATTCCGTAAGACCATACCCCTCGTAAAACGCGACATGAAGACGACGAAATCCTTCAAGAACATGCTTAGGGCAAGGCGCTCCCCCAGTTACCATGATTCTAAGTGCGCCGCCGAGTTTCATCTTAACCATGTGCATAACAGGGCCGCGCAAGCCGATTTTAAGAAGGAATTGAGCAATCTTAGACTTTTTAAGACCCTCTTCAATCTTATCATGTAGCTTCTCCGCCAAGAGCGGAACAGCCATAAGAATCGTAGGCTTAAGCTCCTTTACATCGCGCCCGACCGTACGGAGAGATTCAATGAACTTCATCTCGACCGACAGCATCAAGCCGAGCATAAAGTTCGCCGTAAATGAAAACGCGTGGAAAAGCGGCAAAACAACCATCAAAGAATCTTCATGAGTTATCTTAACATTAAAGGTCTTAAGTGCACCCTCAATGTCGCAGACGAAGTTATGATGGGTAAGCATCGCGCC
>JAGCJE010000162.1 GCA_017648225.1 Kiritimatiellia bacterium
GAATCGTAGATGGACGCACCACTGAGGCGAAGCCTCAAAGTGAGTGCGGACATCGACGATTCAATCGCGCCTTGAGCGCGATTCGTCACCGACTCAGCTTTCGTGTACCGCCGCGAAGCGGCCACTAAGCGTAGCGCAGAATCTACAAATTCCACTCTCCCACTAATCACTAACGACTAATCACTAATCGCTAAAAACAGAAAGGAAAAATACTATGTTCAAAAACATCGACTGGAAAGGCCTCTTGAGGGCAATACTAAAAGCGGCTCTACCCTTCTTCCTCGGCGGAGCAATCGGCGTAACAGCGATCGGTTGTAGCTCACTTCAAACGCCGCGATCTAAAACTCAAACCTCCGCGATCTACGCCTTCGGGCTCCCCGCCATCGTCGTAACTCACGACGCCACCCAAACTGCCGACTACTCCGGCGGCGACACTAATGAGACAATGCAGAGTAATACGTAGTTAGGGCACTTTCGCGTTCAAAAAATGGTTAAACTCCAGGACTATTGGGCACTTTACCGATGACGCTCTTGCCGGAGTGCATCTTGTTACCCGACTCAGTATAGGAAATCTTTTTGGTCGACTTCACCTTACCGTTGAGCGCGCCTTTATCTTTCGTTCCTACCGCATGCTCAATGCCGGGACCGAACACGCTGTTTTTAACGGTAAAGCTACCGGGCTTCTTATCGCCGCCGGAAGGACGCCAGTCAAAGATATTGCAGACAATAACACCTTTATTCTTCTTGCTGGTAACCTTACAGGAATCGATGACGACATCACCTACACCGTAAGCGCCGAGCTTCAGAAAGAGATTGTCCTTGACATCGATATCGCACTTATGGAAAGTAAGATTGCTGTTTTGAGTCCACCAGCCGTTCCACATATCAGTCCCCCTGAATACGCAATTCTCGAATTTGATCTTAACTCCGCCCGAAAGCGTCATAAACGAACAGTCGGTGAAAGTACAGTTCTTGAACGTGTGGTCTCCAGAGTTAAAACCCGTAAGCGACACCTTATTGAAATCACACTTCTCGAAATAATTCTTACCGTAAGGATACCTTAAATTTCCGCCGTTGATCTTATTACCGATCCACAGTCCGTCCGTAATACGCGCAATGACGCACGAATCGAACGAGCATCCTACCGCGCGCGAAATTGTAACGCTCTTTTTGGCGAACTTCGAATTAACTATACGGCCGGTCTTAGAGAGGCTTAAGTTAAACTTCTTATTTGTATTAACAGTAAAGTCAAAGTTACCGAACGCGTAATCCCAGCCGTAAGTCTGGCGCCCCTTGGTTTCATGCACATCCAATCCGTAAAGATAAGTATTGCGCTCAAAGCGTCCGTAACCGGAGCGTACCCGTCCATCACACTTGAACGTGGCGTACGGAATTACACTGTCTCTCACGCAGGGCGAATATGTGCGCGGCCAGAAATACAACGAAGCCTCGTTCTTCTCGAAAATAAAATTATGTCCGCAACATGTTAAGAGCGAATTGTTGCCGACATTACCGTAAAGCTTGTTGGCGCGGAATGTCGTATCCTGCATTCCGTCCCAGCCGTCCTCCGCGTCGAACGGACACTTCGCGGCGGCTTCACCGCTCTTGGTAAAGGTATTACCCTCAAAAAGGAAGTTCTTCATCGCGCACGGCGCGTAA
>JAGCJE010000163.1 GCA_017648225.1 Kiritimatiellia bacterium
ATCTTATGGCGGCGCGTTTGGTGCGAGCAGGCGCGTATTATAAGCTGAAGAATTTTGATGAGGCGCTAGCCGACAATGAGGTTGTGCTTAATTCGCCTTATGCAACACAGGCGCAGCGCAATAAGGCGGCTCATGGGATTTTGCAATCGCTCATTAACAACCCTAAAACAAAAGGTGAGACGGTTGATAAATGGCGCGAAAAGCTTTTAGCTGAGGGATATCATCTTTATGAGGTCTATGAGTGTTTGTACGCGTATTATTCGTCAGCTAAGCGTGATGACGATGCGGTTGCTATGGCCAAGATGCAGTTGCCGCTCGCGACTCAGTTCAATGCTGGCAGAGTCAGAAACCGCATAATGCGCCATGAGTTAAAGTATGGCGACAGAGCCAAGGCTCTTGAGTTTGCGCGCGGAACGGTGGCGTATCTGAAGCCTAAAATCAATCCTGTTGTTCCACCAGGAGTGTTCGGGCCTGATATGGTGATTGACTGCGTGACCGCGATGGCGCTTTTACCTGAAACGACGGTTGAGGAGATTGAGAAAATCGCCGAGCTTGGCCTTAATCATAAGATCTGTTACGATTATAAGCGCAAAAAGCTTAAGAAGCTCGTCGATGACTTTAAGGCCGAGCGGGCGCTAAAGAAATAAAGGCGGATCAATGAGATCGGTAAAAATAATTTATGGTGCACTTCTGGCAATTCTACTGATTTCGTGCGGGCTTTCGTCAAATGCGGCGGTTGAAGTCACGGTTGATGTGAAGAAGGTCATCGGCGAGATTAAACCCGTTAATGCCGTCGGCCAGCCACCTATGGCCGGGCAGCTCGGTCGCTGGGGCATGATGAGGTATCTGAAAGACGCGGGAATTCCCTATGCTCGTCTCCATGATGTGGGCGGGTGGCTCGGAAACGGTCTTTATGTTGATGTTCCGAATATTTTCCCGGACTTTGACGCTGACGAAACTAAGATCGAGAACTATCGCTTTGCGTATACGGATTCGTTGCTAAAAGCGCTGGTCGACAACGGAGTCGAGCCGTTTTTCCGCTTAGGCGTCACGATAGAGAATTTTGTGGAACGCGGCTATCCGCGAGTCAATACGATGCCGCCTAAAGATTATGCGAAGTGGGCGCGTATTTGCGAGCATATAATCCGTCACTATACGGAAGGCTGGGGACGAGGCTTTAAATACAAGATCGAATATTGGGAAATATGGAACGAGCCGGACAATAATCCCAATGAAAAAATAAATCCGTTGTGGGGAGCGGGTTTTGACGAGTATATGAAAATGTACGGAGTCGTCGCTCCTTATCTCAAGGAAAAATTCCCTCGTTTGAAAATCGGCGGATACGGTAGCTGCGGCTTTTACGCGGGCGTCGGAGCAAAGCAGGTTAAAGCCGCCAATTCTTCGCCTCGTCTAGAGCATTTCGTCGAGTGCGCCCATAAGTTCCTGAAGGCGGCGAGCGAGAACAATTGGCCGCTGGACTTCTTCTCCTTTCATTCGTATTCACCGGTTAAAGAGGCGCTCAGACAGGTCGACTATGCGGATTGTCTTTTAAACGAGTATGGTTTTACCGCCGAAAAAACGGAGCGCGTTTTCAACGAGTGGTTGCCGTCACCGTCACAAAACAAATTGGGTTCGGCGCTTCAGGCGGCCGAAATCGCGGCGGGAATCGTAGGCCTGCAAAACGGTCCGTGTTCAATGGCTTGCGTTTACGATGCCCGCTGCGGAGTAGGGGCGTATTCTCCGCTCTTTAATCCTATGACGCTGAAACCTCATAAAGCCTATTACGCTTTCATGGCGTTCAATGAATTAAGAAAGCTCGGTAAAGCCGTAGAATGCAAGTCGTCCAATAAAGATGTGTATGTCGCCGCGGCGACGAGCGGCGGAAAGACCGCTGTTATGATAGTTAATCTTTCGGGGAGGGCGCACCCCGTGAAAATTAAGGGGATGACCGGCAAGGGCGAGTGTCGCATAATAGACGACAGGCGCACTTACGAGGCGACTGCGCTTCCTGAAATTCTGCCGGTAAATGCCGTTGTCGTGTATTCCGCCGCTGAAGCCGAGTAGCGTTTCAATCAGTCGAAGCCGAGCGCCTTGAATCCCGCGATGCCGTGGGCCGAGCCGTAGCGCACCCAGAGTCCGTCGTAAACGACGTCGTGCGCTCTATGCGACGAGATGACATCTTTTCGAAGGCAGAGTTCGATCGAGCGGAAAACTTGAGCCGGATTTTTCGAGCATTTGAGAACGAGTCTTTTCTTTTTTTCATCGCACCAGAAATCTAGTTCGTCGCGGATGCCGATCGATTTCGTGTAACGTTTGTCCGGGCCCTTTGTCCACTTGTGGTCGTTCCATTTTTTCACGCCCCATTTTTCGCCGTGGTTAAAAACGAGAAGTCCGACATCGAGTTCTACGTTTTCAGTCGTCCAAAGTCCGTCGCCGAGTTTCTTCCAATCAGACGGCTTTGGGATTTTTGTTTTGTAGAATTATAGCATTTTCAAGTTCAAAGTGATATAATTAGGATTTGTGAGTTTGATTGAGTTCAAACTGTTTAAAGCTAAAAAAGTGAGAGGTGGAAAAATGAAAAAATTATTGATAATTGTCGCCGCTGCTGTTGCGTGTGCATTTGTTTCAAATGGAGCGGAGGCTAAGGCTGCGGCGAAAGCCAAGGTCGCTAAATTTAACGTCGTTGAACGCACAGAGGCTAAAGAGTTTACGGGTAAGGACGGAAAAGTTTTCCGTTATCGCATCGCCGAGAAAGCCTCGGCAGACGGCTCCAAGATTCCACTTGTCATATTCCTTCACGGCGCGGGCGAGCGCGGCACAAATAATCAGGCTCAACTCGTTCACGGCGTCGGCGATCTTGTGCGCTGGATGGATCAGCACGAGAAGGGCTACAGGTTGATTGCCGGTCAGGTTCCCTTCGGCAAGCGCTGGGTTGAGGTCAACTGGGGGGCTAAGGCTCACGCGATGCCAGAAAATCCGTCTGAAACGATGGCGCTTCTTTTAGAGATGCTGGATGTCCAGCTTGCCGACCCCGCGATCGATCTGAAGCGCATTTACGTTACGGGGATTTCAATGGGCGGTTATGGAACCTGGGACCTGATTTCCCGCAGGCCCGATGTGTTCGCCGCGGCACTCCCGATTTGCGGCGGCGGCGATGTTGCGCAGGCCGCGAAAATCGCGAAGATTCCTCTTTGGACGTTCCACGGAAGCGCCGACGGCGCGGTTCCCGTGTGTCGCTCCCGCAATATGGTTTCCGCGCTTTGGGCGAACGGATCCAATGCGCATTACCGCGAATATCCCGATGCCGGACACGCGGTATGGATTGAGACTTATAAGGACAAAAGAGTTCTCTCCTGGTTCTTCAAACAGAAGAAAAAGTGATGTTAAACCGGAGGCGGCATCGCCAACGCCAAAGTGGCACAAAACGGTCTGACCTTGTCGTGCCACTTTCAGCGTTAAGATAGTCTTTTGCGAGGAGGTAAAGAAATGAAAATCGGAATAATCGGAAAGCTTCTTATTGCGATGGTTGTCGGTGTCGCAATCGGCTTGTTCGCTCCCAATTGGTGTATACGGGTGCTTAATTCCTTTGGAGGTACATTCGGTCAGTTCATCAAGTTCTTTGTGCCTTTGATCATTGTCGGCCTGGTGACTCCGGCAATCGCGGAATCTGGCAAGGGTGCGGGTAGACTTTTACTTGCGACTATGGCTATTGCATACATTTCCACTCTGCTGTCCGGAGCCTACGCGTTCTGTGTTTCAGATTTCGTTTTTCCGCGGATAATGGAAAATACCTTGGGTTCGTTGAGCGAGACTAAAGAATTTCCCGCATATTTCATTTTTAAGATTCCGCCGCTTATGGGAGTGACCACAGCCTTGGCGGTAGCTTTTATTTTCGGTCTAGCGATGGTGGCGCTTAATTTGCCGAATCTGAAAAACGTTTTCAATGAGATCCGTAGCGCCGTCGTTTTGACGCTTGCTAAAGTGTTGATGCCGTTATTGCCGCTTTATATTCTTACCATTATCGCCGAGCTGACCGCGAGCGGCAAGCTTGTCGTTGTCGGCGGAGAGTCTGTTAAAATCATGGCGCTGGCGATGGCGGTTACCACGACGCTGTTGATACTTCAGTATATTATTGCAGGTGTCATCACGAGGCGCAACCCGTTTAAAATGCTTTGGTGCATGTTGCCTGCGTATCTCACCGGCTGGGGGTGCTGCTCTTCTGCGGCGACGCTCCCCGTAACCCTTCGCCAGACTCGTAAAATAGGCATTTCCGATAAGGTTACGGATATGGTAATCCCTCTTTGCTCCAATGTCCATCTTTCGGGCAGTATGGCGAATATGGTCGTGTATACGGCCGGCTTTATCGTGCTTGGGGGAGGGGCGATTTCATTGCCCAATTATATAGAGTTTATGCTGATGCTGAGCGTTATCGCCGTCGCTTCTCCCGGCGTTCCCGGCGGCGTCGTGCTTTCGTCCGCCGCGATCGCCGAAAGCGCGCTTGGATTTTCTCCAGAGCGATATGCGCTTGTGGTCGCCACCTATATGGCGCTCGACGGCATGGGAACGGCCTGTAATCTCACGGGAGACGCCGCCATCGCTTCGATCGTGGATAAGTATTTCCGCAAGGATCCCAGCGGTAACAATTATGCCGAGGGGAGTTAACCTCGAGGCTGTCGGAATCAAACGGAATGAGGAAAATGAATTTAAAGAAAATCGCTTTTTCGGCCGTTGTGCTGTGCTCTGCGACTTTTTACGGGGCTGAAGTTACGCGGATATTTCGCCCAGCACGCAATTCACGCGGCAATACCAATCTTATACCCGTTCAGCATATTGATGACGCTTCTTGGATTTGGGCGACCACGAATAGGCCCGTTATGCGTCAGTTTGATGACTGGAGCACTTACACAATGGCAGAAGGCTCCAGTGATGTTGAGTTTTTAAAGTTTCGTAAGGAATTCGACGTTAAAGAAGGTGAAGGCGAGCTTATTTTCGATGTGTCGGGCGATGAGAGGTTTTATCTAACGTTGGACGGAGAGTTCGTAGCGCGAGGGCCGAATCGCGGTCCTGTTGAGAACTGGCAGTATCAGACGTATTCGGTTAAAAATCTTAAGCCCGGCCAGCATGTTTTCGAGGCGGTAGTCTGGAAAGTCGGTATCCATTCGCCTATGGCTCAGGTTTCTCATCGCGGCGGTTTTGTTTTCAGTGCCGAGGGAGCGTACGACGCTAAACTTACTACCGGTAAAACCACGTGGCAAGTAGCTGTAATTGACAATGTAAAGGCATTGAAAATTCATAATGAAGCGTGGGAGGTCGGCGGACAGTTTGAGGTAAAAGGGCGCGGACCATATGCTGTTGAGCCTACGGCGTGGCGTGACGCGGTTGTAGTGCGCAATCATGCGGGCATGAAGGGGCGCGGCATTTGCGGTGTAAGAACGGTGGGCTGGATGCTCTTCCCGACGCAACTCCCCGATCAGACCGAAGAGCGCATTTCGGTCGGTACCGTTAGAGCCGTCGCGCGAAATGTGGAATGGAGATCGCGCCATACTTACAGTGAAGATGATTGCCGCGATCCGCTTGTAGGTAAAGTAAATGACTTCTTAAAAAATGGCGGTAAGCTCGTAATCCCAGCGAATACGCGCTTCCAAGCTGCCGTCGATTTAGGCGTTTACAAGTGCGCGTATCCAGTTTTGAAGATGAAGGGCGCTCTCGGCGCGCGCGTCTCGTGGACTTGGGTAGAGTCGGCGATTGACGCGAAGACGAAACGGAAAGCCAACCGTAATGAGATAATCGGCAAGTATCTGCGCGGGTACGGCGATGATTTTATTTCGGATGGAGCTATCGGAGAGTTTTCTACTCCCTGGTTCAGATGCGGCAGATGGTGCAGAATCGATGTCGAAACACTCGATGAGCCTTTGGAGATTTCGGAGATGTATCTTATTTCGAGCCGTTATCCTCTAGAGATGGAGTCTACTTTTTCGGCGACGCCCGACGCGTCATTCGGCGAAATCCGCGAGATTTGCGCGCGCGCCATGCAAATGTGCGCGCATGAGACGCTTTTTGACTGTCCTTATTACGAGCAGCTCATGTATGCTGGTGACACCCGCGTTCAGCTTCTCGTTTTAGCGGCTATGTCGAATGACGAAAGGCTCATCAAGCGCGCCATAGAGTGTTATGATTTAGCTTCTCGCGATGACGGGACCGTCCCGATGAGCTGGCCTCAGCGCGGAATACAGGAGTCGTTTACCTATACGCTCGCCTATCTTCTCATGTACGGTGATTATGTAATGAACGGAACCGACCGTCAGTGGCTCAAGGCGCGTTTGCCCGGATTTAGAAAGACGATGTCGGGCGTAGAATATTACGAGAATAAAGAAGGTCTTTTGGAAGATGTGCCGGGTTGGCCGTTCATGGACTGGCCGGTAGGGTGGCACGCCGGCATGGCGCCCGGAAGTTTCGTAGGAGACGGCGTCAACGCCGAGATAAATCTCTTTTGGCTCCTTGCGCTTGAGTCGGCCGTAAAAGTCGAGACGGCTTTAGGTAATGACGATATCGCCGCGCATTGGGCTAAAAAGGCTGAAAAACTCAGGCGTAAAATTTTCGAAAAGTTCTGGTGCGCGAAGAGGGGTCTCCTTTCAGATACTCCTGAGATGAAGCATTTTTCGGAGCATGCCCAGGCGCTTGGAATTATCTCGGGCGTGCTAGAGGGTAAAAATGCTGAACTTGCGTTAAACAATCTTTTGGAAGACAAGGATTTAGCGCGCTGCACAGTTTACTTTTCGTACTATCTTTTTGAGGCGTTTTTCAAAATGGATAGAGGAGATCTGTTCTTAAAGCGTCTTGATCTCTGGCGCGACTATTTAAAGTTGGGCGTAACTACGCTTTTAGAGCGCCCTGAAAATGAGAAGATTCAAGCGCGCAGCGATTGTCATGCGTGGGGCGCCCACCCGATTTGGTTTATGCAGACGGGACTTGCCGGTATTAAGAGCGCGGGCACGTTCTTCTCGCGCGTTCATATAAAACCGTCTCCCGGTCCGCTTAAGGAGATCAAGGCGTCGCACCCGCATCCGAAGGGTATGATAACGGTTGATTTGAAATTCGACGGCGCGAAAGTGTCGGGCTATGTCGACACTCCCGTAGAAGGTATTTTTGAATACAAGGATTTTGAGACTATGCTTGAAAAGGGCCGCAACACAATTCGCGGCAATTAAGAAATCTCTTTATCGGCAGACGGTTTTGAGAGTGTGCGGCGGATTGCGAGAACGTATGTCATAAGACCTATCATGACGACTCGCATTACCACATACATCCATTCTTTTGTCATATACTGTTCTAAGCCGAAGGTGAAAATCCGGGCGATCGACCGGTATGCACCGTCGAAGAGGTGGGCCGACATATAAGCTAAAAGGGCGAACTGGCCGAAGAGAATCGGGATAGATAGCCCAAAGCGGAATTTAAAAATATCAGTTATGATGTAAAGGATCGTGAGTGCGAGCATGCTCCAGCCGATCGCGAGGAGAGTGAAGCTTACGGTGAATATGGGCTTTATCACGGGGATTTTTAAACTTGTGAGAAATCCCGCGCCCAGAATCGCGACTGAAGCGGCGCCGAGAATCCCGGCGCGAAGCCATTTTGTCAGCTTTTTCTCGGTTAGGAGTTTAGCGCTTTCCATGCCGAGGATGGTTATCGCGGCGTACATGAAACTCGGCAGGACCCAGGCGTACTTCGCTTCCTTCATCATAGGGTTCGTGTCGGGCAGGAAAAATCCGAAAATCGCTTTGTCGACTTTCATCGCGAGATTGCCGCTCTGGGAGTAGTCGCCGCCGAAGTGGATGAGCGCGCCGTAGATTATAAACATTGAGAGCGCTATGGAGAGCCGCGTATAGCGGGATTTCAGGAGAAAGACGCCTGCCGCCGCGACATATCCGATGGCGATGGTCTGGAGCGTATTGCTGAAATACATGAATTGATCGGGATCGTAAGTGAAAAAGCGTCCCTGGACGAGCATTCCGAAAAACCACAGCAACGCAAAACGCATTCCGAC
>JAGCJE010000164.1 GCA_017648225.1 Kiritimatiellia bacterium
GCCAAGATCGGTTATGTTAGTATACCCAAGCTTCTCCATAGCCTTAACCGCTATCGCAGAACGCCGACCAGATCGACACTAGACAAAAACAGGAGTACTTTTATCCAACACTATCGCGTCGATCTTCTCCACTATCGTATCATGCGGCACTAATACAGCGCCATCAATATGTCCGGCATTAAATTCATCCGCCTGGCGCACATCCAACAAAACGGTATTATCTGGCAATTTCATTTTTCCTCCTTTTGGGCCGAGACACCCGACGAGCGTCCCTGCAAGCGCTATTAACATTACAGCTGTTATTTTTCTTCTCATACCTTTTTGATATCTCTTCACTATATAACATCAATTACCTACCACCGCATTTTTAAAAATGCGGTGGTGGCTACTGCCTCTGGGGACTGGTAACCTTCGCTTCGTCCACAAGATCAAGAGTTGCCTGCCACCAGTCCTTCACAAGACTGCGAAGATTGTCAAGGCGCGACAGTTCAGGCAGAAGATCGCAGTTTACCAAACTGATTACGCCCACCGACCGTTGGTATTCCCAAAGTTCTCGGATATAGTCGCACCGCGCCTCGGATGGCACAACTATCGGAGGAAATCCAGCTACGAGAACCGGAATATTCGCAAGAAGCCGGGCGAGACGACCGTTGCCGTCAAAAAACGGATGTATCCGCACAAACGCCACATGAGCAAAAACATAAGCTTCCAATGCCGCCTCTTGCGTTTTTACGCTCTTGAGAGCCTTATTGAATTCCTTAAGCCACGCGTCCATAAGTTTTGGAGTGTCATCCGCCGTCGCGTATGGCATATAGATGCTTTTCCCGTTCTCGGCCCCGTACGTCCCGTTATCTTCGCGCTTCCACGCACCAACCGGTCGGTAAATATCGTGCGACGCCTCTCCGACCACAATGCGATGCAATGTAAACAAATCATCGACAGTAATCTTCCTCTTGCCGATGAGCGATTGTACGAAGTCAACTCCTTTCGCATGAGAAACAACATCCTGATGATCCTTGAGCGGCTTACCCTTCACTGTAAGTCCGTATTCCAAGACGGCCATTGTATCGCCAAGCGTCAGTGTATTACCCTCAATCGAAGTCGAGTCGTACGTCCAGATAGCCCTCAACTGTTTGAAAAGCTCATATTTGCGCGTCTGCGAAATACCGTCAAGAAAACTCTTGTGTGACAATCCATGAGTCTTCATGAACGATGCTACGGCATTATGGGAGACAGCAAGCCCATGCCGAGACGCCATTTCCGCCGTAATGGCCCGAATGCTCGCTCCGCTCGCCTTAAGTTCCTTTATCTCCGCCTCGTATGGCGCAAGTTTTGACTGAAACGGTTTACCGCGTGTAACAATTTTGCATCGCATAACGCCGACATTGTAACAAATATCTATGATAAAAACAATGCAAAACTTGTTACATCACTCCACCTCCGCATTTTTAAAAATATGAAGGTATTCAAAAGTTCGGCTCTTAAAACGCGCTTTTATATATCGCTCGCGCATCCTCGCGGCCTAATGGCTTAAACGCGCCGAAAACCTTGCCTTTTGATTTTTCAAGACCGTCTAAGAGTTGGTCGATCGAACTTTCCTCCAGGCCGAATTCCTTAAGCGAGCGCGGCATTCCCATCGAAACGAAGAACTCCTGGAGGCGATTGATCGTTTCCGACGCGGCCGCCTTGACAGACTCGTCGGAAGAATCGGCGGGAGCAATACCGAAAACGTCACGACCGAACGCAATGAAGCGCGACGGATCAGCGTCTACGACATAACGCATCCAGGCGGGCATAACGACAGCGAGCCCCGCGCCGTGAGTGATTTTAGGATCAATCGCCGATAGCTCATGCTCAAGAGCGTGACTCTCCCAGCCGCCGGCGCGAGTCTTCGCGGAAGATGCGCGGCCGCACCCTACAAGATCATTATGGGCCAATGTTCCCGCCCACATGATCGCCGCGCGTGCCTCATAATCCCTCGGATCGGCGAGCGCCTTAGGCGCCGACGCAATAAGCGTGCGAATGAGCGATGCAGCGAGCGCGTCGGTTACCAGGGCCGGCCCCTGGCCGCTGAAATAACGCTCACAGATATGAGCAATCATATCGGTAACGCCGGCCGCTGTCTGATAAGGCGGGAGAGAAAATGTCGTCTCCGGATCCATGAATGCAAGAATCGGGCGTATTATATCCGCTCCAACGCCGCGCTTAGCACTAATAGCGTCATTACTTATTACACATGAGGCCGAGCCCTCAGAACCCGCCGCCGGTAGAGTAAGCACGACAGCTATCGGCAAACACTTGGTAATCTTAGCCTTACCGTCAAAAAAGTCCCAGACATCGCCGTCGTAATCAGCTCCAAACGCAATAGCCTTAGCGCAATCAATAACGCTCCCGCCGCCGACAGGTAAAAGGCAATCGCACTTGGAAGAGCGCAAAAGCTCAATACCGGCGCGAACCTGCTGAAGCTCAGGATTAGGCCTTACGCCGCCCATCTCCTCATACGCGACACCGTTAGCGTCCAGGGACTCTTTTACGCGCTTGAGAACGCCGCTCTTTACTGCTGAAGCGCCTCCGTAAACAATAAGCGCCTTACGGAAAAAACGCTTAGAAAGCTCACCGCCGAGCGCGTCAATAGCCTCTCGACCAAAAATAAATTTAGTTGGAGAAAAAAAAGTAAAATCGTTCATATCTCAATTATATCATATATGCTTTTTCAGTGAGCAATAAGCTATGGAATCAAGGTTTAATGTTAGAATTGACGGCGTTATCCTGTACTACCGTAATAATTCTTGAAGACGCAATAAAGGAATCGTCGGCAACGATATTCACAAACGCCTGATAGGCGCCGTTGGGGATTTTCACCTTTACAACACCTGAAGCTGGGTCAAAATCGGCGATATTCTTCTCTTGCCATTCTCTTTCCGTCCACTTGACGTTCTTGCCGTCGTTCGTCCATAATAGAAACGCCTTAACAGGCTTTCTCCCGTTCGCATCGAATGCAACCGTTAAATCATCTCCGTCGAGTTGAGTTGAACTTACCGTTAAAACCTTAACCTTCTTCTCGCAAAAACATTTTGCAAATTCATATATCTCCTTCGGAGCCTCGCTTACTGCGCCGTGAGAATGCTTCATCCTGAGACGAAAACAATAATGCTGAGGGCCTTGAGCCAAATCAGAAGAACGCATCAGGCGATCCAGCGAAAAGGCGAAATCGTTCGTTCCGTCGAGCCAGAGAAAAGGAATTTTCGCATAAGGAAGAAACACCGACGCGTCCCACATTTTAGACCACTTTTCGCCTCCCTCCTTTGACCAGAGAAGACCGCCCTCTTCGTAATTGAAGCCGCATCCGTAAACGCTCGCCGCAAACGCGAAACGTTCATCAGCCGCCGCCGCAACGCAGGTTAAAAAGCCGCCCCACGACACTCCGGTTACGCCGATCTTGGACTCGTCTACACATTCAAGAGATCGAATAAACGAATGGCTTCGCATAACTGCCGCGACAGCATGATAAGGCCACTGATCTTTAATAGGCTCATCAACCATATCCGGACGTCCCCAACCGCGCGGCCCGCCGTCAGGATGAGACATCCACTGTCCCTTCATATCACGGATCGGAATCGAGCCGCACGTATCCACACAAATTGCGGCGTATCCTCGCTTAACCCAAAGGCGAACCCAGTTATCATACGCAGTTCCAAGCCCGCCATGTATGAGAACCATCGCGGGAACCTTGTTGTTTTTTGATGCGTGAGATGGTATCCCGTAAAAAGCGAAGGAGCGCGTCGGTTTACCTTTATACGGCTCGCCCTCTATCCATATCGACTTCACGTCAGACTTAAGAAAACCTTCATACTTCCACGTTTTGGGCGTTTTATAGAGTTCGTCGCGATTCCAGATTGAAGCCGGATCAACCTTCTCAAAAACCTTATGATCGGCGCGAACGGTCAACGTAATGACGATGAGCGAAAGAATTGATATTATCCCTTTTTTCATAATTTCAATTATACCAGATAAGGCTCCAATGTTAAAGCGCAACTTTCTTTCTTTTCTGGAGGTTCCCCATCTTTGAAATCTTCTTTCCGTCCTGAAATGCACCATAGTACTTGACCCAATCGACATACATCTTACACGGCAATGTCGATTCATCGACATCGCCGACCCAGCTTCCGCCCAACTGCATATCAATCATAAGATAAAAAGGCTCCGTCCACGGATAACGCGCGGGATCATCGCCGACTCTCGCGTATGAATGCGTTTCGACACCGTTAACTTTCCACACTATTTTTTCGCTCGTCCATTCAAGAGCGTAAACATTCCAGCCTGTAGGATTAATCATACCCTTACCGCCTTTAGGCGGATTATTCGGATTTTTGGCGGTCCAACCCGAATGAACGGTCTGATAGACAAAATCATCGGAATTCAACCGCTCGATAATATCGATCTCGCCGCAGTCCGGCCAGCCCTTCTTCGGATTCTCAGGCATCATCCATACCGCAGGCCAGGCTCCCTTTTGATTTTCAAAACGGCATCGGATTTCAATTTTACCGTAAAGAAAAGAAACCTTCCCCTGAGTCTTGACGCCTCCAGTCAGAACCCTTCTTTGATCCGCCTTCAAATCATCGTTTTTAACGCCATGAAGAATCAAAAGACCGTTCTTAACCTCGACAAGGTCTTTACGTAGCGACATGTTTCTGTTCCAGTCCACAGTCCCCTTATCGATACGGGTCCAAACTTTCTCATCAAGACGAGAACTGCTAAAATTCTCGGTAAACTCCAGTTTCCATTTAACCGGCTTCTCCGCGTTTTTATTCTTCGGCGCGGCCGCCGCCGTAAGGACGCCCGCCGTCATAATAATCATCAAATGTATTTTCATGTACCCCTCCTTGCATAATTGATATCACCATGACATAGGAACATGCATCAAATAGCGATTCTCAGCATCCACCTGCTGAATTTAGCTTTAATATCAAAAGTCACTACCTCCCTTATCTGTGAGTCTTTCTTCACTCATTGCACACTCTCTCTTATGAACTCTTAAATTATATCATATAAACAATACTATACGAAATCAGTAAATTAATCTTTGCCGATAGTATTAAAACGCTTTTTATTATATAATATCATGACTTTCGGGAATATTTTCTATCATGACTCCTACTCTCCTTAAACACATATCCGCATATCTCACAAAATGGACGCCGGTATTTGTTACCGCCGTCGCCGTTTTTACATACTTTTTCCCTAACACATTCGCATGGGTAAAAGGCAATACCCAAACATCAATTCTCGGCTTCATAATGCTGACGATGGGGCTTACTCTCTCGAAAGAGGACTTTCGCATTCTTATCTCCCGCCCGATCGACATGCTCATCGGAGTAACTGCCCAATATCTATTGATGCCGATCATCGCATGGACCGTCGCTAAGGCGCTTAACCTGCCTCATCCCGTAGCCGTGGGACTTTTACTCGTCGGTTGCTGCCCCGGAGGCGTTTCATCCAATATTATGAGTTTTCTCTGCAAGGGCGATGTCGCGTTTTCCGTCGGGATGACGACCGTAACGACTCTTCTCGCCCCGATTATGACGCCAGTTCTCATGCTGCACCTCGCGGGCGAAAACGTCGACGTGGACGCGATCGGAATGTTCAAGTCGATATTGATCGTAACTATCCTGCCCGTAGCGCTCGGCTTCGCCCTTAACGCGGCATTCAGCGATAAAAGCCGTTTTGCAGAAATTAAAAAGACATTGCCCGGCTGCGCGGTAATCGGTCTTGCCTGCATCGTCGGAGGAGTCGTCTCGGCGCACGGCCAAAAAATCGTCGCTTCGGGAATCGTCATTTTCGCGGCGGTCCTGCTCCACAATACTCTTGGCTATATCCTAGGATACATAACTGGCCTTCTCGCGAAATTTTCAAACTCTAAATGCCGCACTATTTCTATCGAAGTAGGAATGCAGAATGCCGGCCTTGCGACAGTTCTATCGGCCAAACACTTCCCCGCAATGCCGGAAGCCGCGATAGCCTCTGCCGTATCGTGCGTTTGGCACTCGATTTCAGGCGCACTTTTAGCAGGGATATTCAACGTCCTCGACAACATCAAAAAACGCCGCGCCAGATAAAAATCCACATATCTTTACAACAGTTTGAAATGGCTTTTACGCGACTCGATAACGCCCTTATCAACGAGCTTACTTATCTCTGCTGAAAGCGCGCTGCGTTCAACACAAAGATAATCCGCCAGAGCCTGACGATCATAAGGAATTTCAAACTCTTTAGAACCTCTTCTGACGGATTCTTCTATCAAATACTTCATTAATCTTTCAGA
>JAGCJE010000024.1 GCA_017648225.1 Kiritimatiellia bacterium
CGTAATCGAGAAGACTCTTCTCGCCGCCCGCGCCCGCGAAGCTGCGCGCGCCGCGCGCGAGTCTACGCGCCGCAAAGGAGTTATGGACGGGCTTTCTCTTCCCGGCAAACTTAAAGACTGCTCAGAGCGCGATCCCGCGAAGACTGAACTGTATCTCGTCGAGGGTGATTCCGCCGGCGGTTCCGACTCTACGGGTCGCGATCGCGCTACTCAGGCGATTCTTCCCTTGCGCGGCAAGGTGATCAACGTGGAGAAGGCCCGTATCGACAGAGTTCTCGCCAACTCCGAAATCAGAACTCTCATCACGGCCATCGGCTGCGGTTACGGTGAAGAGTGGGATATCGCGAAGGCGCGTTACCATAAGATCGTCATCATGACCGATGCCGACGTCGACGGCGCACATATCCGCACGCTTCTTCTAACGTTCTTCTACCGCAAGATGCCCGAACTCATCGAGCGCGGTTACGTCTATCTCGCGCAGCCTCCGCTCTACAAGGTCGAGCGCAAGCAGAAGACTGAATACGTTCTTACCGACGGTGAGCTTACGCAGAAATTGCTGACCCTCGGACTCGACGATTTCGAGGTTAAGAACAAAGTGGGCGAGGCCCTCGATAAGGAAAAAGCGAAAGAGCTTCTTACTTTGCTCGCCGAGATCGAGGCGACCGCGAAGATGGTCGAAGAGCGCGGCTACAAGGCCGAGGAACTTGTCGGCGACGAATCCGCCCAGGGCTCCGGCGCGTCAATGCTGAAGAAGGAATTTCAGTCGCTTTCCGCCTACGGCTATGCGCCCGCAGACTGGTTCGGCGGAGAGCTTAAGAAACTTCTCGACGATGTCCGTGCCCACGGCAAAGTAGGTCTTTCGATTTACCGGTTCAAGGGTCTTGGCGAAATGGACGCCGAAGAGTTGTATGATACGACCATGAATCCCGAGAAACGCCACATGCTCCGCGTCAAACTGTCCGACGCCGTCGCTGCCGATAGAATGTTCTCGCTTCTGATGGGAGATGAGGTTGAGCCACGTCGCAAGTTCATCGAGGAGAATGCACTCAACGTCCGTAATCTTGACTTCTGATTTTTATCCGATAATTCAGATGTAAAAAAAGTCCGGGGTTCGCCCCGGACTTTTTTTATGCTTGAGCGCAGCGGCTTATTTTATTACGATGTAGCCGGAAGGCGGGCATTTAATGCGGTTCAGGCCCTTGGAGGCTTCGGTCTCGCAGACTTTTTCGCTAAGCGTGTTGTATATTTCGACGAGAGCGGGCTTTTCTGCGAGTTCCACGACGAGCGATTCGGCGGCGGTGCCATTGATGACGTAAGTGGTGCGCCTGTCGGCGGGAACCTTGACTGCCAAGCCGTCCGCGTGAACGGTGAAGATGCGCTCCTTGTCGTCCCAGCCTTCAAGAAGGACGTAGTCGGATTCCGCAAAATGAGGCTTAAATCCGCCCTTTAAAAGAGCGCCGCGGTGCTTAACCGTAAATTTAAGCCAAGCGTCAATCATCTTCAGGTGTTCCGGCGGAAGGTCTCTGAGCATCATTGAATACTGAATGACGCTGAAAAGGCAGTTGATGACATTGCGCGCGGCGCCTTCGGTCGTCTCGCCGGGATTCCATTCAAGCATATCGGCGTGGACGGCGCTCTTGCCGGAGGTCATGCGGAGTTTGGAGATGCCGATGCGGTTAGCGGTGAAGTTGCCGGGACAGTCCGCGACGCGCATCATATTGCCGTACTGGCGAATTCCGGGTCCGACATAAGCCTGGCGGAATTCAATGAGGATTCCAGGCTTTATCGCGTTGAGTCGGCTGTAGACGTCTTTCATGAGTCTGTCGACGGCTTCAGGGACCGTATCTATGTCGCGTCCGTCGCCGCGTAGTTTCTCGTTCTTTCCTCTGAACGCATCGATGAAGTCAAGCTTGAATCCGTCGATATTCCATTCCTTGAGGGCCTTTTCATATGTGCCGATAAGGAATTCGCGGACTTCGGGAAATCTGGGATCGAGAATCGCCGCGCCTTCATGGTTGACTTCTGCGAGATATTTGCCTTTGAATCTCTCGTAGTTTTTGGAGTTTTTACCGACAAAGGGGACAGAGTACCAGACCATATACTTCATGCCGAGAGCCTGAACTTTTTTGACGTGGGAGGCCATATCGGGGAAGCGCATCCTGGAAACCTCCCAGTCTCCGTTGAACGCGTAACCGCGGTTTGTGTCCTCGGTCTCCCAGCCGTCGTCTACGATGAGAACTTTCATTCCGAGCTTGGAAGCGATGGCGCACTCCTTTTCAATCTGATCGGCGAAAACGTTCTGATGGAAGCAGTACCACGTCGAGTAGAGGGGGTCGAACGCGGAGTCAGGGACATCGGCAATTTCGAGCTTGGCCGCCTTTGTCATCCATTCGGCGGTTTCAGGAACGATCTCGGAATAATGCTTTTTGCGCCAGTCGTAGCGGACGGTAACCGAATACGACTTTATCGGCATTTCCTTTTTGTTGAAGAAGTTGAACTTAATGGGCAGAATCGAGCCTTCTTCGCGGACGCCGCCGTGAAATTCGACCTGGCGTTTAACTTCGCTCGACGAAACGGTAAGCTGGTTGTCGCCGCTTTCGGAATAGAACGTGTAAAGGGGCATCCACGACGCAAGATTCGAAGGGCATTTCGCCATCCAGTCCGGAGGGATCATCGTGTCGTAAAACGCGGGAACCCAGCGATGGGAAATATTTACCTGAGGGATCGTAAGCGCAACGGTGAATTTAGGCGGAACGGCGGGTTCGTCGCTTTCGATTGTCACAATGACCTCTCCGATTTCTTCGGCAGGTTTTGTTTTCTTGACGTTGAATTTCCAGGATCCCGGTTCACTGCACGAAACCAAAACATCGGCCGGGGCAATTCCTTTTACTGTTTCATTGAATTCAGCTGCGGATAAAGTTGCCGAGAAGAGGAGTGCTGTTGTAAGAATAAGTGATTTTTTCATATTGAGAAGCATATTATTTAGGTTGGATTAAGTGGGCGTAATGTCGATTATTTTTGTTGCTTAAAGATGATTTCATTAACATCGCCGCCGTGGGTCTTGAGCCACGCTAAAAGACAGTTCCAGCTCGCCATCGAGCGCGCGTAGTTGTGGCCGCATTCAGGCTCGTTGAACGGATTGCGCTTAAGTCCCTCGTGGCGGTCGCGGATCGCCTTGATTACGGTCAACGCCTCGTTGTCGTATCCCTGGAATATCATTTCGGCGGCGGCGACATATTCAAAGCCTGTCATGACCTCGCCGAAATACGGGAAGGGTATCTTTTCGCGTCCGCGAGGCCAGCTACCCATGAGAAGCCCCGCCTCGTCGCCGACGCAGTATGAGCGCATATTGTTGAAGTGATGTGTGAAATCCGAGAGAAAGTTGTACTTCATGATCGAACGGCATGCCGTTTTCAGGTTTTCTTTTTCAGCGAGATCGCCTAAATCCCAAAGATGCGCCATCTGCTGTCCGACGAGCTGGTCGACGAGGCAGCATTTGCCGAGCTGGTATCTCAGTTCGCCGCGGCCTTCCGGTATTATCTGCTCGTAATACTCTCCATTGAAGAGCTCTTTGTCAATGCGTTTGGAACCCTTTTCGAAAATGGCGCGGCATTCAGTTGCAAAATCTTTGTCGCCTGTTGCTTTCGCCATTTCTTCGGCCGCTCTGAGGGCGCCCAAGTACCAAAAACCCATCTGAGAATTAGGTCCATAGTAGTTGACGTCCATAGTGTTGTGCTGTTCGCCGTCCATAAGGCCCGACTTTTTTGCATCCCAGCCGACCGTCTGCCATTCTTTATCCCATTTGTGGACGCCTTCGCCGCACCATGCGAACTCGAGGGCTTTTCTTACCTTCGGCCAAATCGATTTAAGCCACGCGTCGTCTCCGCTTATTTTCCAGTCGCGGTAGACCTTCATGATCGTTCCCATCTGGCCGTCGGCCGCGACTGCGCCCTTAAGCTCCGAGCCGAGCGGCAAGGGTGTTCTGAAGTCCATCGCCCCGGTCTTGGGGTTCATCGAATAATTGAATTCTACGTCGCGCATCGAACGCGCGAGATCGGGGAAGAGGCACGCAACGGCGTTCTCGTAATTCCAGACGTGTGTGCAGCTGCCGTGGCAGGAGCCCTCATGATGGAATGAACCCTCCCATCCCATGAAGTGGCCGCTCGGGATGCGAAAAACCGTCTGACTCTTCAATACGGCGAGATTTGAGAGCGCGGCTTCCTTAATCACGTCAGGCGCATCAAGAGCGATGACTTTGCGCGTGAAAGCGAGGGAGCGCTTTTCAAGTTCGTCAAGGCGCGGCACAATTTTAAGAGCGGCGTCTCGCGCGTCGACGTAGTGTTTGGAGTACCAGTTTCCGACGATTGTCTTTTCGTCTTCCCACGCCTGACGGTTGGGGAAGTTCCATGTGAAAGCGAAGCGGAAGGAGTCCTTTGATTTCGCGCCGACTGTTTTTTTCACGCACAGCGCGCCGTGGGGCGTCGTTTTCTCCTCGTCTTCGATCGTTTTAAGATTTCCGTCGTCGGATAAATCGTCCCAGAATTCAAGGATTGTTCTGCGCCAGCTGTTTTCGGCGCATTTCGTCTTATAAGAGATATCAGCCTTGGTTTCGGGGGTGGAGAGAGCGAACGTTCCCCACGCGGTCGAATTTGTCTCGACTCCGTCGGAAAGGCACATGACGCCTTTAAGGCCCGATTCGTCGAAATAGACGGTTCTGTTGTCTTTCTCTCCGCTTGTGCGCGTAAGGCGGCGCCATGTAAAGCCGGTCATCTTGCCGTCGTTGCCGACGGTGTTTCTTACGAACGCGGCGATGGAAACTTCGAGCGGTTCGCCAGAGAGATTCTCTACTTCATATTCAAGCGATGCGACGGGAAGGGAGCTCGCCGCGCTGTCGCCAGGGATAAAAGGTGAGAAGCCCTTGATGTTTACCTTGACCGGCAGATCCCTGTCGCTTAAATGGACCGTTCCGAACGGAAATGCGCCGTCAAACGTCGCGTTTCTGAAGCGCGGCAGGCCCGCCTGAGGAACGCTGTTGCCTTCGTCCGCGTAAAGTTCGGTCGGATGAAGAGGGCCCGCGAGCATTGTTACCGATTCATGGGTTTTGCCCTTAACGCGGATCGCGAAGAACGTGCGCGAGTCGGCTTGGCGCTCCAGCTCGCTCATCGTCTTGTTGGGCCTGTTCATGATTTCCCAGTCGACGATTTCGCCGCGCCCGGAAAGCGAAATCGCTCCGCATCCGATGCCGCCCATGGGGAGTGCGACGCGCAGGGTGTGTTCGGAGTCGAAGTGTTTTACGACGGGCCATTCCCCTGCCGTGGCGGTCAAGGAGATCATGGAACATCCGGCGATTAACGCAATAGTGGACTTGCTTATAAAAGACGTATTTTTCATTCAGTAATTGTATCAAATTATCCCTGTTATATCTATGGATATTCCAACTTGTTTTCGGGTGCGGTATTTGTTAGAATTTAAAATGAAATTTTCCCAATACGAAGGACGTTTAATTAATGTCAGCAGATTTTCCAGAAATCGATTTTGCTCTCCCGGGATCGGTCGCCTTTTCTCTCGGTTGCTGCGTTGTGTCTGAGGATCAATGGGGACGATATGCCCTCATAAAAGGAGTGGCGCCCGACGATCCTTCGTCTTCACCATACGATCAGACTCTTTCGGCTTTCGATCGGCTTGAACGTGAGCTGGCCGAGGCGGGTATGACGTTTGCGAACGTCGTGCGGACATGGATTTACGCCGACCGCATCCTCGACTGGTATTCCGACTTCAATAAGGCGCGAAACTCCTTTTTTACTTCACGCGGCGTTTATGACCGGTACGTACCCGCCTCTACGGGAATAGGGTGGACGAACTCCGTCGGCGTCAGACTCGTGCTCGGTGCGTTTGCGGTATCTCCTAAATGTCCTGGATCAGTTGAATTTGAGGCGTTACCTAGTCCGCTTCAGTGCCCCGCGCTGGAATATGGCTCGAGTTTTTCGCGCGCAGCCGAGGTGCGTACGCCTGGGTGGAAGCGCGTCATCGTTTCGGGAACGGCCTCTATTAAGCCTAATAGTCATGAGGTGGCTCATGTCGGGGATATTGACGAACAGATCAACTGTACGATGAATGCCGTTGACGCGATCTACCGCTCTCGCGGATTGTCTCTTAAGGACGTTTCCGGCGCGCTTGTCTATCTGAAGGAAGAGCGCTACCGCGGTAATTGGGAGCGTTGGCTCAAAGCACACGATGAATATCCGCGAGAACATTCGCGCGCTATTGTTGCCGATGTCTGCAGGGATGAATGGCTGTTTGAAATTGAATCAGACGCCTTTAAGCTGATTTAAGAGAGGCGTGAAACTATCAAATACGCTTGATGAATCTTCGTTAAAATGAAAGTATTGCTGACAGTCCTTGTTTCAGTAGGTTTATCGACTACAGTCGGTGTCGTCGGCGGACTTTTGGTTCGCGCGCTTCCGCACAGGCTTAACGACATCGTCATGGGCTTTTCGGCCGGCATAATGCTCTCTGCTGCTACCGTGGGCCTTTTGGCGGGTGCCTTCACGCCCGAGCCTCAATCGATTTTGCTCGCTGTCGCCGGCGCTCTCACGGGCGCGGCCGTCATAAGTCTGTTAGACCGTTTTGTTCCGCATTTGCATCGGATCGCGGGCGTGGACTTTGAAAAGCACCGCTCAAACGGCGCGATCAGCAAATCGCTTCTTTTCGTTGCGGCGCTTGCGATTCATAAAATCCCCGAAGGTCTGGCCGTCGGCGTCAGTTTCGGGACGGGAGATATCGGCGACGTGGTGACGATTACAACGGCGATTTCGCTTCAGAATATTCCGGAGGCGTTCGTTATCGTCGCTCCGCTTTTTGCCGTCGGAGTTAGAGCGCCGCGGATAATCGCGATTTCGCTCGGTATCGGAGCTGTAAGCATCTGCTCGGTTTTGTCGGGCTATGCGCTCGTGTCGGTATTCACAGGCGTTCTGCCGTTTCTTCTCGCGGCGGCGGGCGGTGCGATGCTATATATCATCAGCGATGAAATAATCCCTGAATCGCATGCTCACGGGTTTGAGAAAGGTGCGACGTTCGCGCTGATTGTAGGATTTCTTATTGTCCTCATCCTTCGAAGTGTTTTAGAATAATATCACTTCATTCCCCGTCTAAAGCCGTTCAAGTTCTTTGGAACAGAATCCGGGCGCCGGCGTTTAACCGTACGTCCAATTCTCGATTTCCGGTTCGATTTTAACTGCGGCCCGGCGGCCGAGATCGTAGATGCGTTGCATCACTTTAGGGTCGTGGCAAACGCGGGAGATTTCAAGCGGCTTTTCGGGCGCAATCAGAACAGCGGCGCCTTTTGCGACCTGCTCGTCGATATATTCCAGAGTCTGATTGTACCGGACGTGGCGGTTTTTCAGCGCTTCGTAAATCGCGGGGCAGCGGCGCAGGAGCGGTTTAATGAGAGCGGTTTTGCGTGAAGGGGATTTGCGGTAGCCGTGCGCCCTTGTGGTTATCACGATGTTCCTTTCGAAGCCGATCGATTCAAAGTATTTCAGAGGAATTCCGTCTGAAAGTCCTCCGTCGAGATACTTTCTGCCGTCGATTTCAACGGCGCGCGAGACGAGCGGCATGGACGCTGAAGCACGAATCCAATCGAGCGCCGTGTCGTCGCATCTGTCGATCTTTCTGTAGACGGGCTCTCCCGTTTCGACGTCGGTAGCTACGATGTGGAATTCCATCGGATTTCGTTCAAAGGCCGATGTGTCGAATACGTCAAGCTTCCTGGGCAGTTCGCGATAGCAGAATTCGGCTCCGAAAAGATCGCCCGTAAAAAGGAGCGATCGCCATGAGCAGTATCGGGGATCGCGGGCGAAGCGTTTGTTGTAGCGGATGACGCGGCCGATCTGACCGCTTTTGTAATTGCACCCGAAGCATGCGCCGGCGGAAACGCCGATAAGGCCGTCGAATTTGAGCCCTCGCTCCATAAAGACATCGAGAACTCCAGCGGTGAAAAGTCCGCGCATCGCTCCGCCCTCGAGAACGAGGCCGATTTTCGTTTTTAACGCTTCTGACATATATGGCATTATTGTATCATATTATCGTCAACTGTAGAGACGCTGGTACAGAAAAACAAAAGACGGGAAAATATGTCAAGGCAGGGATTAAGTTGACTATTTATCCGAGAATTGGGTATACTGTTTTTCCGTTTTCCAGCGGCCGTATTTATAATCACGCAGGTTGTAGGTTGACGCCGCCGGAAGGAATGTTAAAAAATAAGGAAATTAAAGATGAAAAAATTAATGGCGGTCTACTGTGCGATGTTTGTTTCAATTGCTCTTAACGCGCAGGTTATCATTAAAAACGGTGATGCTATTGCGTTTATGGGCGACTCAATCACCCAACAGGGCAACACATCCTCGGCGGGTTACGTCAATCTTGTCATGAAAGGTCTTGAGGTCGCCGGAGTAAAGGCCAAAAAGATTCCCGCGGGCGTTTCGGGCAACAAGTCCAACAACATGCTCGACCGACTCGAGCGCGCCGTACTCGCCAAAAAGCCTCAGTGGATGACATTTTCGTGCGGCGTCAATGACGTCTGGCACGGAGAGAAGGGTGTCCCGCTTGAAAAATACAAGGAAAACGTGACGAAGATTTTCGACAAGTGCGCCGCGTCAGGCGTCAAGGTTATTGTTCTTACCGCGACGATGATCGGTGAAGATCCCTCCAACCCTAATAACAAGAAGCTCGCCGCCTACAATGAATGGCTTCGCGCGGAGGCCAAGAAGCGCAATCTCCCTATGGCCGATCTCAACGCCGATATGCAGGCCATGCTTGCGGAAATCCGCAAGACCGACAAGTCGCGCGGCTTTAAGATCACTCGCGACGGCGTGCACATGGCCTATAGAGGCAATTGCATGATGGCGTGGGGCGTTCTCAGGGCGATGGGAGTCGATGAATCTCTTAAAGGTACGATTTTCGCAGAGTTCGACAAGGCTCCCGGCGCGTATGAGGTTTCAGTCAAGATTTCGGCCGAAGAATACAGGACACTTGAGAAGGAAGCCGCAGCCATCGAAAAAGGCTTTAAAGAATACGCGCGCGAGAAACTTCTTAAATGAAATTGACTTTTATGGTCAAATAAGAGTAAAATATCCGCTCAATTACGGTTGGGAATGTAGACGTTTCCGGCTGATTTCGCAGAAAGAAGACAGATTATGAAGCAAATCGGAGTTGGTATCATCGGTTTCGGAACCGTGGGCGCTGGAGTCGCCGACGGTCTCCTGAAGCATCGTGACGTTATGGCCAAGCGCCTTGGCGTTGATATTGTATTGAAAAAGATCGCCGATCTCGACATCGTTACGGATCGCGGCGTCAAGATTGAAGAGGGTATTCTCACGACGGACACCAAGAGCATCGTGAGCGACGATTCCGTTCAGATCGTCGTCGAGACGATCGGCGGAACGGGTATCGCCAAGACACTCGTTCTCGAGGCTCTCAACAACGGCAAGTGCGTCGTCACCGCCAACAAGAAGCTTCTTGCGGAATACGGCAAAGAGATTTTCGACACCGCCGCAAAGAACAACGTCGACATCTATTTCGGCGCGGCAGTCGGCGGCGGCATTCCGATCATCCGCGTCATGCGCGAAGGTCTCGCCGGCAACGACATCGAGACGATTCATGGCATCCTCAACGGAACGTGCAACTATATTCTTACGCGCATGGAGAACGAGGGTCTTCCTTTCGACACCGTTCTTAAGGACGCCCAGCGTCTCGGTTACGCCGAAGCGAATCCTTCGCTCGACGTCGACGGCTTCGACACGGCCCACAAGGCGTGCATTCTCGCGACGCTCGCTTTCGGTTTTCAGCCGAAGGTCGACGATATTCAGGTGAACGGCATCCGCGATCTCGCGGGCGAAGACGTCAAGTACGCGGCCGATTTCGGCTACCGCATCAAGCTTCTGGCGAGCGTTTCGCGCCACGGCGATGAGGTCGCGGTTTCCGTAAATCCGACGCTCGTTCCTTTCACGCACATGCTTTCGAACGTGAACGACGCGTTTAACGCCGTTATGGTCAAGGGCGACATGAGCGATTACACGATGTACTACGGCCGCGGCGCCGGTCGCGCTCCGACCGCGTCGACCGTCGTCGGCGACATCGGCGACATCGCCCGCAATCTCGCGCACGGCGAGACGCGCTACGAGCGCGGCGCCCCGGACTACGCCGAGGGCAAGGTTACGCTTCGCGCGGCGGGAGAGATTTCCTCAAAGTTCTACATCCGCTTCCTTGTCGCGGACAAGCCCGGCGCATTCGGAACGATCGCTTCCATCCTGGGCAAGTTCTCCGTTTCGATCTCCGCCGCGTCCCAGAAGGCCGCGGCAGAGGACGGAAAGAATGCGGTTCCCGTCGTCGTTCTCACACATACCGCGAAGGTTTCGGATCTCGATAACGCGCTCGCGGAAATCAAGGCGAGCGGCGTGATCGCGGATGAGCCCGTCGCGCTTCGTATCCTCTAAAATACAACAGTAAGGTTAAAGATGAAAGTTTGCAAATTCGGCGGAAGTTCTCTCGCGAACGCCGCTCAGCTCAACAAGGTGATGGACATCGTTCTCGCGGATCCCGCGAGGCGTATCGTCGTGGTTTCTGCTCCCGGCAAGCGTCACTCCCAGGACACCAAGGTTACCGATCTTCTTATCGCGCTCGCCGAAACGGCGATAAAGGGCGAGAATACCGATCGTCAGTTCGGCGCCGTCGTCGAGCGTTATGCCGAGATGGCCCAAGAGCTTAAGCTTGGAGACGAGATCGTCCGCACGATCGAGATGGATCTTATGGACCGTCTCGCCAAGGTCGCCTCTCTCGAGCCCGCCGAGTTCATGGATCTGATGAAGGCCTCGGGCGAAGACAACAACGCTAAGCTCGTCGCCGTCGCGTTCGCGGCCCGCGGCCGCAAGGCGCGTTACGCGAGCCCCAAGGATACAGGTATGGTTCTCACCGGGCCCTTCGGCGACGCGACGCTCGATCCCGCGAGCTACGCGACGCTGTCGCGCGCGTTCTCCAATTTTGACGGTATCGTAATCTATCCCGGCTTCTTCGGCTATACGAAGGACGGCAAGGTCGCGACGTTCCCGCGCGGCGGAAGCGACATCACCGGTTCGATTCTCGCCGCCGCCGTGTGCGCCGACGTTTACGAGAACTTTACCGACGTCGATTCCGTCTATCCGGTCGATCCGCGTCTCGTGCCCGAGGTTTCAGAGGGCATCTCCACGATGACCTACCGTGAAATGCGTGAGCTCGCCTACGCAGGCTTCGGCGTTTTCGCCGATGAGGCCGTTATCCCCGCCGTCCGCGCGCGCATTCCGATTAACATTCGCAATACGAACCATCCGAGCGAGCCCGGTACGATGATTCAGCAGTCGCGTCGCGTCGTTCCCGGCACGATCGTCGGTATCGCGGCGGCGGATAATTTCTGCAACATTGTTGTTGAAAAGTATCTTATGAACCGCGAGGTCGGTTTCGGCCGCCGCCTTCTTCATGTTCTCGAAGACGAGGGTATTTCCTATGAGCACATGCCTTCGGGAGTCGACTCGCAGTGCATTGTCGTTAAGGGCCAGTGTCTGCCCAAGTCGAAGGAACTTAAGGTCATCCAGGCGATTAAGCGCGAGCTCAACCCCGATTACGTCGCCGTAGAGCGCGACATCACGATCCTCATGATCGTCGGCGAGGGTATGTGCTACACGCCCGGCATGCTCGCGAAGGCGTGCCTAGCGCTCGCGTCGGTCGGAATTTCCGTTTCGATGGTAAACCAGGGCTCGAGCGAAGTTAGCTTTATGATCGCCATCCGTCAGCAGGATCGCGAGACGGCCGTGCGCGCTCTCTACAAGGCGTTCTTCGGCAAAGCCTGATTTATGGAAGAAATCGATTTCGAGAGCGATCCGTTCGACGATATCGTCGCGAAGGACCCGCGCTATGACGCGCGGGCCTACGCGCTTCTGATGGATGTGATCCATTTTCTCGGCGAGGGCGGTAAACACATGAGCTCTGCCGACATAATGGAGGAGTTTAAAGAGCGCACTCTCGATCAGTATGGCCCGTTGACCTACACGGTTCTTACCGAGTGGGGGATTAAGCGGACGGAGGATCTCGGCGAGATGATGTTCAATCTCGTCGAGGGGCGCCGCGTGCGCAAGGATGAGAACGATACGCCAGAGAGTTTCTCAGGCGGTTACGACTTCAACGAAGTCTTTAAAGGTCCCTACGCGATATAATGACGAGGCTTGAACGATTCGGCTGGCGCGGCGAAGCGGTCACTGGCGTGGCCCGGATCGTCAGCGCGCACGGAGATTATTATCACCTCGTATGTAACGAGACTGGAGGCGAGATTATCGCCCGAAAGAAAAAGAGCGCGTTTTCAAAGCGTGTTGAGGCCGTTACGGAAAAGCGCGGCATAAAGAAGGTTGAGCGCGGCGAAATCGGGCGTGAAATCCTAAAGCCGATAACGGGAGATTTCGTCAGGTTCCGCTACAATCCCCAGGGCGAGTCGATGATAACGGAGATTCTGCCCCGGTTCTCCCATTTTGAGCGAAAAGATCCGACGGCGAAGAGAAAGAGCCAGACTCTGGCGGTGAATTTCGATACGCTTTTCGTGATGATGTCGCTAAACGAGGATTTCTCGACCGCGAGAATCGACCGCTATCTTACTCTCGCCGAGGATATGGGAGAGGCGGAGGTCGTCGTCGTTCTAACCAAGATGGATCTGATGGAAGAGGGCGACGAGGAGTTTATCGACGAGCTCGTCGAGACGATCGATGGCCGGGCGAGACTTCTTAAAATCTCCTCATTGACGGGTGAAGGGATGGACGGCGTTCTGGAGTACGCTAAAGAAGGTCGGACTCTCGCTTTTATCGGCAGCTCCGGCGTCGGCAAGTCGACGCTTCTTAATACGCTTGCCGGCGAAGAGTGGGCGGCCACGCAGGAGATTCAGGAGTGGAGCGGAAAGGGTCGCCATACGACGACTTCCCGCGAACTCGTTATTCTGCCGTCGGGAGCGATGATCATCGACACTCCCGGAATCCGGGAAATCGGGATGATCGGCGAAGAGGATGAGGTGCGCGCAAAAGGCGAAGCCTCGCACCGCTGGCGGAAGTGATGCGCCGTCTTCTTCCGCCGCCTGCGATTTTTTCGGTGTTATTCCACCGGCGGGTTAAAATATGGTATAATAATAGAATGTTTCAAGGAGCAAACAATCAATGAAAACTTATAATGTCGGTTTGGTCGGTGTCGGCGCAGTCGGTACCGAAATGATTAGAGTCCTCAAGGAGCGCAACTTCCCTTGCGGCAAGGTTCAGGTTTTTGCATCGCGCGAGCGCGACGAGCAGATTCTCGGCGAGACGTATCACGTCCTCAAGGCGGACGAGAACAGCTTCAACGGAATGGATATCGTCCTTTTCGCCGGCAAGACGGATGTCGCCATCGAACTTAAAGACGCCGTCGTAAAGGCCGGCGCGAAGATGATCGACAACTCCCGCGCTTTCCGTCAGGATCCTGAAGTTCCGCTCGTCGTACCCCAGGTGAACGCCGAGGATCTCGACTGGAACAAGGGCGTCATCGCGAATCCGAACTGCACGACCGCCATCATGCTTGAGGCTGTCGCTCCTCTTCATAAGGCGAAGGGCCTTAAGCGCCTTATCGCGTCGACCTATCAGGCCGCTTCCGGCGCCGGCGCTCCCGGGCTTGCGGAGCTCGAGCAGCAGATTCAGGAATATGCTGCCGGCAAGCCTCTTACGGTCAAGGCCTTCCAGCATCAGCTTACCTACAACCTCATTCCCCACATCGACAAGTTCGACGAGACCAATTGGTACACGCTCGAAGAGCTTAAGATGCGCAACGAGGCGTCCAAGATGCTTCACATCCCCGATTTGAAATTGAGCTGCACGTGTGTCCGCGTTCCGATCGCCCGTGCTCATTCCGAGTCGCTCAACCTCGAGTTCGAGGAGCCCATCACCCCCGAGGAGGCACGCGAGATCCTTTCGAAGGCCGAGGGCGTAAGGGTCGTCGACGATCCGCTCAACGGAGGCTATCCGATGCCTCTCGACGCGACGGCGAAGTACGATGTTCTCGCCGGCCGTATCCGCCAGGATATTTCCCGCGACGACGGCAGGGGTCTTGAAATGTTCGTCTCGGGTGACCAGCTTCTTCGCGGCGCGGCGCTCAACGCCGTTGAAATCGCCGAGCATCTCATCAAGCGCGGTCTCGTCTGAGATCGCGCCTGATGGCGACGCGTATTTGATTCGCAATCTGAAAAACCACAGGAGGAACCACAATGAAAGATCTGTTCATCGTTGGCGCCGGCGGTTTCGGCCGCGAGGCTATCTGGACTGCTGAACGCATCAATGCAGCCGAAGGCGAGCCGAAGTGGAATATCATCGGATACGCTGACGACGATCCAAAATGGAAAAAGGGCGACAACTACGAGGGCTATACCATTCTCGGTACGGTCGAGGAGGTTTCGCGCGACTATCCCGGAGCGTCCGTATTCATCGCGATCGGCAACAACGTCAAGCGCGCCGATATTTACAAGCGTCTGCGAGGCCATGACTTCCCCGCTCTGATCGATCCGTCGGCCCAGGTTTCTCCGACGACCGAGTTTAAGCACGGAACGTACATCGCTACCGAAGCTGTCGTTCAGGTCGGTGCCGATATCGGCAAGTTTACACTCGTTGGCGCTCGTAGTTTCATCGGCCACGACGCTAAGGTTGGCGACTTTGTCAATACTGGAGCCGGTACCGCGATCGCAGCCGGAGTGAAGGTCGAGCGCGGTGTGTCGTTCTTTGCCAACTGTTCGACAATGCCGTCCATAACCATCGGCGAGAATGCCTGGATCACGTGCGGTACAGGCGTCAAGGAAGACGTTCCCGCTGGCGCGAAGCTTTGATGCTTTGAAGTGGGTTTTCTATAATCTTCTTTTCGCGCCCGTCTTCGCGTTGATGCTTCCCGGGTTTTTGCTTAGGATGCTTCGGCGCGGCGGTTACCGCGCGAGGATGCTGGACCGGTTCGCTCTCTATCCGAAGGGTCTTTTTGATCCGTTGGAGGGAGCGAAGAATTTCGTCTGGGTTCATGCCGTTTCGGTTGGCGAGGTTCAGGTGGCAGGTCAGCTTATGCGCGAGTGGCGCAAGCGCGAGCGCGATGTGAGATTCTGCTTTTCCACCACAAGTTCGACAGGCTGGAAGATGGCAGAGCGTGAGGTGACCAACCGCGATGTTCTCATCTACAATCCTCTTGATTTCCCGACATTCGTAAAGGCGGCGCTCTCGACCGTCAATCCCCGCGCGATCGTTCTTACCGAAAGCGAGATATGGCCCAATTTCATCCGCCGCGCCGCAAAATCCAAAATTCCCGTTTTTCTGATCAACGCCCGCGTCAGCGACAGAAGTGCGCCGCGCTATAAGGCCGGAAGGTTTTTCTTTAAGGATGTTTTCAGGTGTTTCACCCGGATTTTCGCCCAGAGCGAACTTGATAGGAGCCGTCTTCTCGCGGCGGGAGCGCCAGAAAGTCTGATTGACGTCTCCGGGAGCTTCAAATTTGACGTCGCGCGGCGGAACGAGGCGAAGGAGTCTGAGCTGAAAACCTGGCTGATTTCGTCTAAGGCTTATCCCGCTGAAAACAGGATTCTTCTCGGAGGATCCACCTGGCCCGGCGAGGATGAGGCCCTATTGAAGATTCTCGATAAACTCGACGGCGTTACGCTCGTGATCGCTCCGCGCCATTTCGAGAAGGCCGATGCGGTCGAGGAGAATATCGTCAAGTCGGGGTATTCGTCTTTCCGCCGTTCGACCGGGGTTGTGCGTAATCCCGCGGGCGAGTCGAAGGGGACGGTTTTTCTTGCGGACACCACCGGAGAGCTGATGGGTCTTTACGGAATCGCCGACGCCGTATTTGTCGGAAAGTCGCTCTGCGCCCACGGCAGCCAGAACATGATAGAGCCGTGTTTCTGCGGAAAACCGACCGTCGTCGGGCCGTACACCGAAAACTTTAGACCCGTCATGAGCGATCTTCTCGAGCAGGGTGGCGTCTGCCAGGTCGCTGATTTTGACGAGTTGGAGAAAACGCTCGTCGGTTGGTTCTCCCGGGGTGACGGCGGACTCGGCGAAAGGGCGGCGAAGGCCGTTTCCGCTCGGACGGGAGTTGTCGCGCGCTGTGTCGAGAGTATTTCATCGCGCATACCGAAAGAGTCTATGCAAAACTCATCTATCCCGTTTTCCCTGAAAAAGACCGCTGTCGCCACTGTTCTGTTTCTGCTCACTCTTGCCGCCGTCATCGGGGCCTCACATTGTTTTCTGAGGGGCGAAGCCGCGCCGAGCATGGACGGAAAGGCTGCGGAAAAATCTTCCAAGCCGAAAGACGAGAGCAGGGAGAAATCGATCCCCAAGCCCAGGTTTCTGCGTACGGCTGCGGTTTACGCGGCGGCCGTGCAGAAGCCCGACGCGAAAAAGGTTTTTGTCTCCGGTGATGACGGCGGATATGCCGAAATCTTCAGCAAGATAATGCCCGGCGCGGTCGAGACCAACGATACTGAAAGTTCTTCGATCAAGTACGATATCGTTTTTCATTTGAAGGCCTCGGCGGAAACAGATCCCGGGTTTGTCGGCAAGGTCGCACCCGGGGGAATTTTTGCGCGTGTTTTCAATGCATCGAAACTGAAGGCTTTCGATTTCAAGAAACTTCTGGAGGAATTCCCGGGTGACGACGTCCGGCTTTGGATGTTCTCGAAATCGGAATGGATGCTTGTCGGAAGGTTCGGCGGCAAGAAGGTTAAAATGTCCGACATGCTTGAGCTTCTTTCTCGCGACGAGGTGTTTTCCGTCGAGGCGGAGCGCGCGGGGTGCGGGTCGATCCAGGATATCGCCGCCGGCTATGCGGCCAAAAGAGAAGAGGTAATGCCAGTTTTTTCATTGACGGACAGTAATTTCGAAGTCGCGCCCCAGTATTTTCTGAAGGAGGAGATTCCCCAGTTCGACTGGATCGATATTGAGGATGTCGATTCGGATATCGTCGAGTCCATCTCGAAGGCGATGTACGACAGACAATGCTGGAGACGGGTGATTGCTAAGGCCGAAGAGGTTTCGCTCAGCAAAGACGGTCTCGATCAGGCGATTGAAATGTGGTCGGACGCGATGAAGCGCAATCCGACAGATACGATGCTGCTCGACAGGCTTTACCGGATGGCCGTCAACGCGAAGGTTTTCCGCGATCTCGGCAAATTTCCAGACGCCGCGCACTGCTACGAAATAATGCTGGCGATAAATCCGGACGACGCGCGCGTCGGCGAAGAATATGTCGCGATGCTCAATCAGCTCGGCAAACGCGAGTTTGCCGCGGAGGTCGCCAGAAGGTTGAAGGAACGGAATCTGAAGCCGTCCGCTAAAAAGGGATCGAGATATGAAGATAAGTAAAGTCAAGCTGTTAAGCGTTATGTTTACGGGGGCGCTCGCCTTTGCGTGCGCGCCTGCGATGGCCGACGATAAAGAGGCCGCCTCGGGCGACACCGCGAAAGCGGAAGAACCCGTGAAGAAAAAGAAAAAAGGGCCTGCCAAGAAGCCGGAATATTTCAGATGGAACGACGCCGCCGCGATAGCGGAGGCCTGGGAGCAGCCAGTTCTTGTTTTTATCGATCTTGAAGATTCCAAAGAATGTAGTCGAGTCCGTTCCGCTACGGTCGGTCACAACCTTTTCAAGGCGTTCGTAAAGGAGAATTGCGTTTTTTACCGTTACAAGGTCCCCTGTGTGAAGGCCAGACGCGGTCGCGGGAACCGCGGTTCGAACAATAACAAAAACGCCGCGCCGAAACCGGATTTCGAATCGGTCAGGGACAGTGAAAGAAATATCGTCAACAAGGTTCTGGACGGCAAAAAGAGCAAATTTCCGGGGCTTGCGCTCGTCAAGGCAAACGGGCAGCTGGTTGATCTGATCGCCTATGATCCGGACGAGCCCTCGTTGACTGCGATGGTCGGCGAGCTTAAGGAGGTTTTTGAAAAAGGCAAATACGATTTTACTGTTCCAAGGCCGATTCAGAAACTTATCGACGCCGAGGCTAAAAAGCGCGCGGCACTTGAGAAACGCAAGAAAAAATAATATAATTAATGCAATGTATAACTGAAAGGAGCTTTAAATGAAGAAAGAAAATAAATTCGCAAATGCCGTCAAAAGAGGCTTCACCCTCGTCGAACTTCTCGTAGTCGTGGCGATTTTGGGTATTTTGGCCACAGGTGCCGTCGTTTACGTTCCGCGTTTCCTCGAGTCGGGCAACAAAGGCGCGGCCGAGAAGGATGTGCAGGCTCTTAAAACCGCCGTTACCCAGTACTATACCGATAAGAGAAAGTATCCTGATAATCTTGACGTTCTGGTCGACACCTCCGGCGACAAGGAGCCTTATATCGAAGGCGGCGAAGGCGCATTGATCGATCCCTGGGGCAACAAATACGAAATTAAGTTCAAGGGCAACAAGAAGAACAGTCCTTATATCGTCTCAGGAGGACCGGATGGCACCATCGGAACAGAAGATGACATCCGCAGCGATGAGACTAAAAAATAAGTAATGTCGGAAGGCGTAATTTAAATGCGCCGCGCATTTACTCTTGTTGAACTGCTGGTGATCGTCGCCATTATAGGGGTGATGGTCACCGCAGCTGTTGTTTCCATCGTTAAAGGGCAGCAGTACGCCAGGATGAAGGGGTCTGTCCGTACCGTGTTCGCGACTGTGCGCCAAGCCCGCTCGATAGCGCTTGTTTCTCAGAAACCGTGCGTTTTGACTTTTTCGACGAAGAATACTGGGGACGGCGCGGTTTCATCGGTGACCATAACCTCGGCGGAACTCATCAAACCAAGGGAAGGTATGCGCGTGCGTTCTTTGTCTGGAAGATGGGTTGTGCTCGGCGAAAGCGAAGAAGATTCGGCTTTAAATAAATCTAAAACAGCTGCTGCGGACCAAGGCTCGGGTGATGTCAAACCTCAGGAAGAATCGGGCAAGGGACAGACGCTGGGAGAGTTTCTGTTTGAGGATATTTCAAAGGAAGTGTTGGAAGGCATCTGCATCAAGGTTGAGATGGACGACGAAATCGGCGGAGGAGGCGACGTTAAAACCGAGGAGTTTAAAAGATCGAAAATCTCCGTGTTCTCAAATGCCGATTTTTTGATCGGAAAACTTAAAAAGAGCCGCGAAAACAAAGAGAAGAAGGAAGAGCAATCCGCAGATTCCGCATCGGCGGAAACGGATGTCGCCGGTCCGGCGGAAGAAGTGGTCGACGAAACGAAATCGGTAGTCTGGCAGATAAACGGGCGCTGCGACCCTCACACCATCTACATTTACCCCGAGGACGGTAAAAAGGAAGATGCGTGGCGTATCAGGGTCGACAGATTCGGCGGCGTTAAAATCCTTGAAGAGGACGATTGAAGTTGAAGAAAGGTTTTACACTTCTTGAAGTTATCATAGCCTCGGTGATCCTGGGGCTTGGGCTCGGAGCCATACTTTTTTCCGTTTCAACGTCTCAGAAAATGATTTTGGGTTCAACGTATTATGAGACGGTTCAGGAGGTCATGGATCTCGGTGAGATGGCCTACCCTCTCGCCGAGGTGAAAGAGGTGGACGATATAGATGTCGGAGAAACGAAGGCGACGGAATTGTGGGAACTAGTTTCGAAGGAGCGTCTCACATCGGCCCAGGAGGATAAATTCTATGGGTATACATGGGAGCGCGAGTGCATAAACAAGCACGACGATGAGGATGTCAAAAGGCTCGGCGGTTTATATCGGGTGAAAATAACGGTTAGGTGGGGTGACAGATATCGCGGTCACGGAGAGAGCGAAAGCTACTTTACGTTCTGGAGGAAGAAAGAATGAACCGTAAAGGCTTTACTATGATTGAAATGATGGTGGCGATAGTGATATCGGCCACGGTAACAGCTCTTGCGGTCATGACGTTTAGCGCCGTAAGTTCGGCGTGGACCAAATCGACGGAGTATGTCGATAGTCATCAGCGTTCCGATTACGCTCTCAACCAGGTCGTCGCGGGGCTCAAGAGCATGTATTATCCCCACAACGGAGAGCAGGACGCTAAATACGGTTTTGTTTTGACCGATAATGGAAACGGAGAAAATCCCGACGACTCCGACGTGATTGAATGGGCAAAGACGGGACATGCGATCGTCGGCGGACTTGACGCCTCGGCGGATACGGTCCACAGGGTTCAGGTCATGGTGCTCGAGGAGGGTAACAACGATTATCGCGACACGATAGAGGTTACGGGGCTTTACGCCAGATTGTGTCCCGATCCCGCGTTGCGCCCGAGTACGGAAAAAGACGGCAGAGAAGTCGATTATTCCTTCGCCAACAGCGAGATGTATCAGCCAGTTCTCGTCGTCGACGGGATTGTCGGAATGAATTGCCGCGTGATGGAGAGTCCCGAGGAGGGCAAGGAGTCCAGGAACGACAAAAATCTGTTCAAGGACGAGTGGTCGAAGTCCAATTCCGTTCCGTACAAGGTTGAACTTACGTTCTGGGTCAGAGACCCCGAAGCTAAAAGCTACAGAACCAACACGGCTCCGATGATGCGCATTGTCCGTATTCCGATTTACGAGCAGAGTCAGGACGGGGCGAGTCTTCCGGAAGACGAAGCGAAGGGTAAAGGTAAGGGCGGCACCAGAAGGAGAGGAGGCTCTTCGAGATGAAACGCGCTAGCGCTCTTATATTCGCGTTATGGACGATCGCGGTACTGTCGATCATGGCGCTCGCTTTCGCGTATGAGGCGCGTCAGCACATGGGGATCAATCTTTATGTGCAGGAACGCAACAGGGTTGCCCATCTGATCGACGCCGGTAAGATTCTTGCGGAGGTCGTCCTGACGAGCTACAAGGATGTGGCGGATTGGAGCGAAGAGCAGAACGATGAGATCGACAAACTTCTGGAGGAGGACGTGTGGTTTCTGGAAAAGCAGGCCCTGAAATCCAGTTCCAAGTGCACTATAGGCCCGGTTTTTCTGGATGAGGACAATCCGGAATCCTCTCTTATCACGGTGGAGATCGAAACGGCGAATTCCGGAGAAGACGGCGTCATAAACATCAATGAACTCTATTCTGGTTCTGGCGAGTCGGGGGACTCGAAGTACATGGAGCGCTGGTGGATGATATTTCAGATTCACGGAATTCCTGAAGAGCTTGATACGCCTAAAGATGGCCGTATAAATCTGTGGAATGTTCTTATCGCTTCGTGGAATGACTGGCGCGACAGTGATGACAGCGTAACGACGATCGACGGCGAGGAATGCGGGGCCGAGAACGAGTGGTACGAGGAGGAGGAGGAAGAGCTTGAGGGTAAAGCGGAGGAAATTGACGAGCTCAGACGCCGCCCGCGTCAGGGCCCTATCCCAGACATAAAGGAGCTTCAGTATGTTAGAGGCTTCAGGGATTATCCAGCCGTTCTGACGGGAGGCGTGATAAATCCGTGGGAAGAGGATGAAAAAAACCAGATTACCGTAAAAGGCATAATGGGTCTTTTTTCGACGGACGGCTCCAATAAAATAAACATCAATACCGTTAAAAGCGTAGAGGCTCTGATGACTGTCCCGGGGATTTACGACGACCCGAGTAACGATCCAGAAGAATGTGAACTGGAGGCCAGAGAGGTCGCCGAAGCGATAATGGGGGCGATGAAGGAAAAACCCGAGGATCGCGAAGTCGATGAAACTCTGACGTCGTGGCCTTTCAGGGATTGGGACGATATGATCCGCCGTCTTGACGATTCAAACAGCACGGTCGACTCATCCGACATCGGTAGCGATGCGAAAAACTATATAACCTTCTCCCCCGGCGAGAACAGCGTTTTCAAGATCAAGATTACGGCGGAGTCCATGGGTATGTTACGCTCCGTCACGGCTGAAGGATACGTCAACGACAAGACGATAAGATACGTGAAGTGGAGTGAGCAGTAGAATGGCGCGTCTCGATAAAATTCTTCAGGACCGAAATCCCGATTTTTCGCGCTCCCGCATCGAGGGCCTTATCAAGGGCGGTTTCGTGAAGGTCAATTCCATCGTCGCCGAGAAAGCCGGGATGAAGGTCGCCGAGACCGATGTCATCGAGATGGAAATTCCGCCGCCCGTTCCGGCGACGCCGGAGCCCGAGGATATACCGCTGGATGTCGTTTACGAAGATTCCGACATGCTTGTCGTGAACAAGGCTCCGGGGATGGTGGTCCATCCGGCTCCCGGACATTTCACGGGAACCTTGGTCAATGCGCTTCTCTATCACTGCCCAGATCTGTCGGGGATAGGCGGTGTCGCCCGTCCCGGCATCGTCCACCGGCTTGATCAGGATACGTCTGGATTGATTGTTGTCGCAAAGTCCCAGAAGGCGATGGAGAATCTCGTCAAGGCGTTCGCCTCCCACAAGCATATCGAAAAGACCTATATTGCCGTCTGTCACGGACGTCCTCGTCTTGATTCGGGGCGGATTGAAAATTTCATCGGGCGCCATCCCGTCGACCGCAAACGCATGGCGATAGTTCAGCGCAACGGAAAATCCGCCATTACAAACTGGAAGGTGCTCAGTACTCCCTCCGAGTCGCGGGAGAAGGGGTATTCTCTGATAGAGTGCGGGATCGAAACGGGGCGTACGCATCAGATACGCGTTCATATGGCCTCTCTCGGAACTCCCGTCATCGGCGATAAGCAGTACGGGAAGAAGGCGTTGGACAAGCGTCTTCCTGTCGTGCCCGCGCGGCAGATGCTTCACGCGTGGCGGCTTACGCTTTGGCATCCCGTCGAGTCGCGCCAGATGACTTTTACAGCGCCGATCCCTACCGACATGTCCGTTTACGGTGAACCGTCAGTTGTATGATTTTAATTGTTAGCCGACATTGTGTTACCCTCACACTTTTAAAAATGTGAGGGTAGTGCCGGTAGTCGTATTCGCGCGGGCACGAACGGGTTATTCGAAAACGAGTTCGCCGCCGGCGAGTATGTCGGCGTGGGAGATTTTCATCTCTTTAAGCTCTTTACCGTTGAGAAAGATCTTGTCGCCCGCTTTCACCTCTCCGCCGGGATTCTTCGCGATCACGGTGAATGTTTTTCCGTTCGGGAGTCTCAAAGTCGTTTTGGGTACCTGCGGCGCACCGAGAATGTATTCGCCGCCGCATGGATTGACAGGATAGAAGCCCATCGTCGAGAAAATGTACCACGCGCTCATCTGTCCGCCGTCTTCGTTGCCGCAGATTCCGTCGGGAGTCGCCCTGTATAAAGTTTCGCAGATCCGTTTGGCGAGTTTCGCGGTTTTGTCGCGCCGCCCGGCCATCGTGTAGAGATAGATGATGTGATGGCTCGGCTCGTTGCCATGCGCGTACTGGCCGATAAGGCCCGTTACATCGAGAACTTCTCCCATTTCTTCCGCCGAAGCCTCAAGGCTAAAAAGCGTGTCGAGCCTTTCGAGGAACTTTTCGCGTCCTCCCGCCATTTCGATGAGCGCGGGAACGTCCTGCATGACATGGAAAGTGTATTGCCATGAGTTGCCTTCGCAAAAGTCGCCGCCCAGTTTTACGGGGCTGAATTTTTCGCGCCATTCGCCGTTTTTGTTTTTGCCGCGCGCAAAGCCGCAGCTGAAGTCGACGACGTTGCGCCAGCGTTCGGCGCGTTTAGCGAAAAGTTCCGCGTCGTCTTTGCGCCCGAGACTTTTCCCCATCTGCGCCGCGCACCAGTCGTCGTACGCCGCTTCCATCGTGCGCGAAACGCTCGAGTGTTTTATTATGTCGTAAGGGTAGTAGCCGTATTTGTCGTAAACGTCCCAGTTTTCGCGGCGGCGCCCCTTGTGTTTTACGGTGAGCGTTTCCTTGATCTGATCAAATGTCGAGTTCCAATAGGTTAATTCGCGCTCAGTTATTTTGTCTTTGCGTTTTAAGAACCAGTCCACGATGATCGGCACGGAGTGCGTTCCGATCATGCATTGCGTCTCGTATCCCCAAAGAGAAAACTGCGGCAGGTAGCCGGTGATTCTTCCCTGTTCGCGCATTGATTCGATAAAGTCGTCGAACCGTTCCGCGTCAATGATTGTCATGAGCGGCGCGGCGGCGCGGAAAGTGTCCCACGTTCCGAATGTCGTGTAGAACTTTTTCGCGCCGACGTCTGAGACGAGGTGCGGCTGAAGATGGTGGTGATAAAGGGCCGTGTACCAGATTTTCTTCTGCTCTTCGGAGCCTTCGATTTCGGCGCGGCGGAAAATTTCTTCCCAGGCGTTTTTCGCTTTGGAGCGCACAAGATCGAAATCCCAGCCGGGAATTTCGCTTTCGAGATTACGCTGAGCGTCCTCAATCGTGTTGCGCGAAAGGGCGAGCTTCAGAAGAAGCTCCTTCTCGCCACCCAAATCAAAGGTAAATACGAGCCTTTTTCCTTTTTCGGATTCGTGACGCTTCGGGAGCTCTTTAAGTGAAGCGTATGCGCGGTTGAATTCTACAGAGAAGGCGACATCCCGCTCGGTCCAGCTTTTTGTGCGCCTTGTCGCGGTAAATCCCGAGTGGTCGTCGTACGGCGAGTAAGACATCTGAAGGACATATTCTTCGGGCTTGTAGTATTTGGGATGGGCGATTACTCCCCACTGCATATCGACAAGAAGATTTACGACGCCGCCCGTAGGAGCCGTGATTCTGTAGATCGCGCTGCGGCCCTGTACGGTGGTTTCGACGCGGATGCGCGAGGCGGCAAGAGTTGTCGCGTAGTATCCCGGCTTTGCGACTTCTGCCGATTTGTCGACTTTTACGGGATACTCGCCTAATTCGCCGATGAACGGAAGAAGAAGCATGTCTCCTAAATCTGTACATCCTCCTCCGCTGAAGTGCGTCTGGGAGAAGCCGTAGACGACTTTGTCCTCATGTCGGTAGCCTCCGCAGTAGTCCCAGCTGTAGTTGCCGGAGTCGGTCGAGGCCTGGATCATTCCGAACGGTACGGTCGCGCCCGGGTAATTGTGGCCGTTCGCCGATGTCCCGATGAACGGATCAGCATAGTCAGAGAGCGGGGTCGTCGTATTGGCAAGGAGCGTCCGGAAGAAAGTCGCGGCGGCGAGGGATAACATGATATTTTGCTTCATGAACAGATTTTAACATATTCATACCGATGAAATCCATCATTCATAATGACGCCAGTGTTGAAAATGTGATATAATCCAAGTATGAAAAATTCATTCTCCAGACGTGATTTCGTAAAAGGCTTTTCCGCGATAGGAGGCCTTATCGCCGTTTCGGAACTGACGGGGTGCGCCACAGGGAGCGATGTCTTCGCAGCGCGAGGCAAGTGGGAGCGGCTTGTTCTTGCGTACAATCATATCGATGCTGGCGCGACGAAACCGTTTTCCATCCTTCATATATCAGACACTCATTTTACCGAAGCGTATTCTTATGAGGATCCAAGAAGTCTGGAGTTGAAGGAAATTCGCACCAAAACTTTCGGCGGGCGGCAGGAAGAGGCGTTGCGCGATTCTATCGCTTGGGCCAAGGAGAATGTAGATTTTTTCCTTCATACGGGCGACTTGATCGATTGGCAGACTGAGGCCAACTTTGATCTCGTGAAAAAGTATTTCGGCACGAAGCTTTTCGGGGCTGTCGGAAACCACGAATATTCGCGCTTTATGTGGCTTGAGGAGGCTAAATATAACGAAGAGTATAAGGATGGTACGCGCGATAAGGTAGCCGCGGCCTTTCCATTCGACATATCGCTCGCTTCTAAAGTTGTAAATGGCGTCAATTTTGTCACTATGGACGACGTTTACGGCACTGTTACGGAAAGCCAGGTGGAGCGATTCCGTGCCGAGGTCAAGAAGGGTCTGCCAATCGTTCTTTGCATGCATGTTCCATTCTATACGCCTAAAATCTGGCGTGCAAACCGCAAATTCTGGAATGGAGTCGGCCAGAAGTACTCTTCGTTCGAGATTAAAACATGGGAAAGTAGCGCTCATGTCCAGCTTACGGATCCTGTAACGAAGAATTTTATCGCCTATCTGAAGACAGAAAAACTTCTCAAGGGCATATTAGCGGGCCATGCCCACATCACGGTCCAGGACCGTTTCTCGCCGACTGCGATCGAATATGTCGTCGGCGGTAATTTCATGTTCCACGGCCAGGAGATAACCTTTTCGTAATGTTCCTTGAGCGTCACGTCCAAAAGTAAACGAACTTTCTGAAAGTAAACAGTCTGTTTGTTGCTAAGTTTTGCTCGATTGGTTTCGTTCCATCGGGCTTTTTGCTGTTGGGAGGTTTGCAATAGAGTCGTTTTTGTCGGAAATGTTTATTA
>JAGCJE010000165.1 GCA_017648225.1 Kiritimatiellia bacterium
CCCGTTACTCCGATGATATTGCCGTGATACGAGAAAGCCTTTTTGACGCTTTTAAGCTCCAGATATCGCGCAATCTCCCAGTTGTTGCCGTACTTTCTGTTCGCGTCCAAAGGCAGATGCGCGGCGTACAAGGCGAGATTGTTTTTAAGCGCCGTCTTTACTATTTCGTAAACGCCGCCCGTTATGCGCTTTACGCCGCCACCCCACGAAAACCCGTGATGGACGACGCAAAGCTCTGCGCCCTCAGCGGCAGCCTTTTCGAGAAACGCCTTGGACGCATCCACACCGAAGGCGACACGGGTAACCGTATCGCCTTCACGTGCTATCTGCAGGCCGTTGTTCGAGACGTCGTCAAACTTGCCGAGCTCGAGTTCTTTGGCCAGCCAATCGAGAGCTGAAGAAAGCCTCATTCAGCGGCTTCCAATTCCCTCGCAACCATCCCGGAGAAATCCTTGACGGCCTTGTCGCCCTTCGCGCCGATCGCAAGAACCGCCTTAGCGTCGGCCTTGCGTCCGCACCAACGAAGCTGGTCGAGGAAGAACGTCGTGCGGTAGGAGTCGGTCGAGGTCTCTGCGGCCTTGATGAGCTGCGCGACCCAACGCTCGCGGCACTTGGGAGCCTTTTCGCACTTGGTGCACATGACCTTGTGGGAAATCTCCATAATCTGCGTGGCGACGATCGGATCGGTCTTGTATGCGCCCTGAACCTTCGCGAGCAGAGCCGCCATCGACTCGTCTGTTTCGACGAGCTTGGCGATCGTCTTGCAGTCGACGGCCGCGGCAATCTTCTTCGCATTGTTTCCCTGCCAGGCAACAGCCGTGGGAGCCGCCTTCGCGGACTTCTCCTCAGGCTTGATGTCGTTATAATCGGCGCGGACTGAGAAGACCGACGCGGCGAGCACAACAGCTAAAAGCAACTTCTTCATGACTAAATTTCCTTTCTTTGTTTTCCGCTACCTATCAGTTCTTGGCCATCTCGCTCGCCCAAGGCTCACGCATCGACTGGTAGAGGAGACGCTCGGCTGCGGGATCGTTCTTCGCGTGAAGCGTAACAGGATCAAACTCAAAACCGCGGCCGAGACGCTGGGCGACGATCGCGAGGTTGAACATCGTGCAGCTGCGGAAGCCGTTCTCCTCATTGAGGGCGAACTGCTTGCGCTCACGGACAGACTGCATGAAGTCGGTAACCTGAGGCGCGGGCTCGGGGAGCTCGCTGACGATCTTGCGGGCATCGAGCTCCTTGCCGGACGCGTCGAACATGCGGAACATCTGGTTCGCGGCCTGCTTATGGGTTGTCCAGGAACGGATCGAACCATCGGGAAGACGATAGGGCCACACGGTCGCCTTAGTACCCTTAAGGAACGGCTCGTTCTTGAGCGACTCGTCGCCGTCGAGAATGATTTCCGTGCCGTCGGCGTAGGTGAGCGTTATGCGGTCGAAGCGGCCTACGACTTCAGGATGCTGTTTCGGGCCCTTGTAGTCGATCTTGACGGGGCTCGTATCATCCTTGCAGAGGAGATACTGCACGGGGTCGAGATAGTGCTGGGCCATATCGCCGAGACCGCCCGCGTCGTAATCCCAGTAGCCGCGGAACGTGGCGTGGGCGCGATGCTTATTGTAAGGCTTCCACGGAGCGGGGCCGAGCCACATATCCCAGTCGAAGGTCTTGGGACATTCCTCGGGGAGGAGATTGACGAGACCGGACCAGAAGAACTTCCAGCTGAAGCCCTGACCCGCGCCGAATACGCAGCGGATAGGCTCGCCGGGATTCGAAACGAGATTGTTTTCAACAACCTGACGGATAGGCTTTACGGGCGTTCCGAAACCGTAGAACGGATCCTTGAAGCGGAACCAGGTGTTGAGACGGAACATACGCTTCTTGGCCTTTACGACCTCCATGACGCGCTTGCCTTCGCCAACCGTGCGGGTCATCGGCTTTTCGCACCAGATGTCCTTGCCGGCGTTGGCGGCCATAACGCTCTGAACGCCGTGCCAGTGAGGCGGCGTGCAGATATGGACGATGTCGACGCCCGGGTCGTCGAGAAGCTTCATGAAGTTCTCGTACGCCTTGACCTTGCCCCAGCCCTGCATCTGGGCGGCAGCGAGACCCTGCTGGACATGAAGCTGATCGGGATCACAAAGGCCGACGAGACGCGAACCCCTGTAGGGAAGATGATTCTCCGAACGCGCGATTCCGCCGAAGCCGATAAGCGCGCGGGTAAGCTGGTTCGAAGGAGCGCTCGCGCCCCAAAGCACCTTGGCGGGAATAAGATTGAATGCACCTACGGCACCGGCCGTTTTAAGGAACGTTCTTCTTGATGTGTTCATTTTTACTGCTCCTTTTTATTACTTTACAAGTCTTTCGACAGCGAGATTGATATCCTTGGCGCGGCAGTCTCCGGCCTCGCGCTCAACTACGTAATTACCCTTGTAACCGAGCTTCTCGAGTTCGGCGAGGAAGGTCTTTCCGTCGACTTCACCGTCGCCCCAGGGAACTTCCGTACCCCAGGTGCCGGGCTTCTTCGTAAGAAGAGCGTCCTTGACGTGAACCTGGACGATCCAGGGCATAAGCGTCTTGAGCGCGGCGAGAGGCTCGCCCTTGGCGTAAAGAATCATGTTGGCGGGGTCGAAGTTGATGCCCACTCCGGGAACTTCCCTCATGAATTTCGCGAGATCCTCGGCAGTTTCCTGTCCGGACTCGAAAATGACCTTGACGCCGTACTTCGCGCACTCGTCGCGCATCCAGGTTACGCGCTCGACGTACTTCCTGTAGGCGACGGGATCGCTCTCGTCGAGAAAGCCCGCGTGAAGCGACATGTAAGTTCCGCCGAGCTCCTTGGTGAGCTGAGCGCCCTTAGTGACGATCTTCTGGTTCTCGGCCCAGTGCTGATCGGGAACGATACCGCCCGTCTTCTTGATGGTCTCAAGAGTCGTGTAGTCTTCGCCGACGGTACCGATCATCGTGCCCATAAGCTTCCACTCGCCGCTTTTGATCTTGGCCTTGATGAAATCGAAAGCCTCCTTCGACTCGGCGTCGCCGTGACGGCCGTCGGCGTGGATGAACGGCCCGAGAGAGAGTTGAAAGCCCTTAACGCCCGCCTTTTCCATCTCTGCGGCGACTTCCTTCATAGGCTTGCTCCAGCTCCACGAGAAGAAGCCGACGCGCTCAGGCTCGATCTTCTCGGAAGGAAGCTCGCGGATGAAGACGTTGCGCCATTCAAGCGGATCGCCGTGGCACTGAAGCTCGATCTGATCCTTGGGGAAGATCGGACGGCTGCGGTCCCAGTAGTTCTCGAG
>JAGCJE010000166.1 GCA_017648225.1 Kiritimatiellia bacterium
AACGAATGCGGCTATCAGACTGGAACGGGAACGATGAGCTCCTTGCCCGGTCAGACGATAAACGATCTTGCGCACGATATCGTTTTTTTCAACGAATCAAAAGCCGTCATGATCGGAATGGGGCCGTACCTATCTCACCCTGATACACCTCTTGCAAAGTGTGATTTGATTTCCAGTCAGGATAAACTTGAAAGGGCGCTTGATATGATAGCGGTCGCGCGCCTTTATCTTCACGATGTCAATATCGCATCGACTACGGCTTTAGAGGCCTTGGCCGCCGATGGTCGCGAGCGCGGGATTCTTGCTGGCGCGAACGTCGTCATGCCGAACGTGACGGATGTTACGCGCCGGAAGTCTTATCAGCTTTATTCCGGCAAACCCGGGCTTGATGAAACGTCGCTTGCCGCGAAGGAGCGTCTTGACAGCGCACTCGCCGTGATCGGTGAAAAGATCGATTATGCCACCCGCGGCGACAGCCCCAGAGCGCATTGAAGGTGCGATAGGCAGTGTGGTATAATTCATATAACCAATGATGAAAATTTATCCAAAGGAACGTTTTATGACGAGTCGAGCAGTAGTAGCTGTTGCAGTTGCGGCACTGCAGTTTACGGTGATGGCTGAGCCTTTGAGGTTCCTGACTTTTAATATCTGGGGCGATTACTTCAATAATCCCGTCGCTGAGCGTGAAGCGGGAGTGGAAGCGACGATATTGAATTCGCGTGCCGATGTGATAGCGCTTCAGGAAGTGACGCCGAATTGGTATAAAAGTCAGATGTTCTTAAATCTGGCGAAAGCGGGATATGCGGTCGTGCGCGGAGACGAGGCCGCCGCGCTTCGTCGGGCGGCTTTTACCGGAAAACCGACCGAGGAACACATCAATCACGAGCCGGTACTCTACCGTAAGGATAAGCTGAAGCTGCTCGAGAGCGGCACGGATTTTTTTCATCTTAATCTGCAGACATCCAAGAGCGTGACGTGGCTCGTGCTGGAGGATAGGGAAAGCGGACGGCGGTTTGTCGCGTTCGGCACTCATTTCTGGTGGCAGCATAACGGCAAGGAAAGCAATGCCATCCGCGAGTTGAACGCGCGGCATATTCTTTGGATTTATGCCGATATTCGGCGCAAGTGGGGAGCGGATCTGCCGGCTGTTCTCGGCGGTGACCTTAATTCTCTTGAGACATCGTCCGATCACGCCATGTTGCGCACGGGGGGATTCGTCAACGCCGCGTCACATGCCGAAATCCGCTCGCCGCACTGTTCGCATCATGGAAATCCCGTACGCGCAGAGGGCGGCAGGTGGCGCGGTTCGCTCCAATCCCCGGAGCGCGACAAGGCGAAATACTCCATAGATCATATCTATTATACGAAGGGTATACGCGCATTACGCCACGAGATTGTCACAGATCAGGTCGCTCTTGACGTTTCGGATCATTCGCCAGTGCTCGTCGAGTTTGATTTATTGCCGTAGGGATTTTAACGGCGAATGAAGTAAAATGCGGTCGTTGGCTTTGGGTCGCATCGCGCGAATTAAATGTCTTTTTGTGGTATAATACGACTATCAGTTTTTAAAATAAAAAAAAGGATAAACAGATGAAACTCAACAGAAGAAGCTTTTTGTTCGGTTCTGCGGCGGCGACCGTGCTTTCGGGCTGCGCCACGGGTAAGGTGCCGTCGCGCCCGCGCGCGAAGGGTGAGAAACTCAACGTGGCTCTCATAGGATACGGCATGCAGATGTGGACGGCGCTTCTGCCGCAGTTCGTCGGCGCGAAGAAGGGCTGGGGCTCCGAAAAGTCATGCTACAACATGCCCGATCTCTGCCGCGTGACG
>JAGCJE010000167.1 GCA_017648225.1 Kiritimatiellia bacterium
CTGATATGAAAGAGGCGTTTCATACAAGGAAGGCCCTGAAACGCGAACATATTTCGCCATCCAGTTTCTTATAGCCGCTATTTTCTCTTCATCATCTGTTATCGTACAAGTTCTTAGCTTCGCATCTTTCTCCATAAACATAAAACTAATTGTTAGCATCTCACCAAATTTATTAGCCTTAACATCTACGCCTTTTTTAAGGTTCTCGGCAGCGCCTTTAAAGTCGCCGAGCGCAACGGTCTTCATGTCGCGCCAGAAAGAGGCCGGCGCCATCATCGGCTCGGAGGGAAGACGCTTAAGATTCTTCTCGGTGCGTTCGAATCTGCCGCCCTTCCAGTCGCGGTAATCGACTCTCATCAGATCGATCGGCTCTGTCGAATCGAAATTCCACGTCGCATAAAACGGAGCGGGGGCGTTCGTAACGGTCGTTACGGTAACGTATTTAATCACGCTTCCGATCTCAACCGAAGGAAGATTTACGATAAGCTCCTTCGTCGCGGGATAGCGCGGCGCTGAAGATGCCCATCCGGCGTCGAGAACCGATTTCTCGCGATCCGAAACGGAAGCGACGGAGCCGTCGGCCTTCATCACCGTCGCCGAAACAACATCGATATTCTTCCAGGTCGGATTATATGAGAATTTAAGTTCAGCCGATTTCTTCTTGCCGTCGTAGGTGAGAATCTCCTTCTCGACGACGTTCGTGACAACCCACGACTTAGGCCCCGTAACATTGACGAACGCGGCGATCTCACGGTAACGGACATGAGCGTCGGCGTAACGCGACTTCGCGAACACGGCGCGCTGACGCTCGGCGGCCTCGACGGTTTTCAGCGAGTCGAGCAGCTTCGAGTACTCGGCTGGCGAGAACTCGACCTCGTTCACCGAAAGAACGCGCTCCATCGTATAAACGCCGTCCTTGACGGAAGTCTTGCGCGAGAAGGAATAGGCGCCGTCGATTGAAATATCCTCCGGTAGCGCGACAGTCTCGCCGATAGAATCGCCGAGCTTTATCCTGATGCGCTCCGTCGTTCTCGCCGTCGACGAGATGACGAGCGGAAAGCGCCGCTTCAAAAGCGAGGTCGAACCGTCGAACGCCCAGTTGGCGACACCCAGAATTCTGGAGAGCGCAGGAACCGTGAGTTCTTCGCGGCTCTTACCTTTAAGAACAGCCTCGTTGATGCGGAAAAGAAGTTCTACTGAAAGCTCTTCTTCCGTTTTCCTTAAATCATCCGGCTTAAGCTCAGCGGAAATAAGCTCCGCGCTTGATGACGCGCCCTTGACGGCGCGCTCGAAGAAACGGCGGCGGTTCTCCGCCGTCATTTTCAAAAGACCGTGACGATAGGCGTTGTCGTTAAGTCCCTTAAACCTGACGACGCTCTTTACGAGAAGGGAGCCGTCATTCTCGATGGTTCCTTCGCTTTCAACGTCAAGGCTGTTCGCCTTGGCCGGCGGAACCGACGAAAGATGAAGCGTCTCGCCGAACGGCGTCGCAACGAGATACGAGCGGTCGCCGAGGTATGCTGGCATAATGTCGCGGCTAGACTCGTCGGTCGGATCCATAAGAATGTATCCAGCCTTGTCCGCCTCTTTGCTGCCGGGAGCGCGAACGCCCGTGATCGCATGATTGAAATACGGAAGCGGGAATTCGTTGTCCATCTTCGCACCAGCATGTATGAGAACGGGATACGCCTCGAAGCCCGCTATGCGGAGCATCGCCGCAAGAAGCGCCGCCTTGTCGCGGCAGACGCCGTAGCGGTTCTCAAAAGTGATGTTGACGTCGTGCGGCGCGTACCCAGGTGAAGTCTCCTCCATAGTAAGGCCCATATAGCGGACCTCCTGTGCGACCCACTTATAAATCGCGCTTATCTTATCGTAGTCACTAGCCTTTTCGCCGCAAGAGGCGACGATCTTTGAAACCTGATTTGATATCGCGGGAGTCGTCTTCGAAAGATGAGGTACGCAAAGATCCCAGTACCACCTCGAAATCGTCTGCCAGTTCTCGGCGGTCGAAACGTAAAGATTCTGAACGACCTTGTAAAGCGGCGGCGTATCAGGCTCGGCAAACGCCTGAGGGGAATCCTTGGCGACCCAGATGTGTTCGACGCTGCCGTCGGCAAGCGTCTTGGACGAATACTTGACGTTGCCGAGGGGGTTTCTTACGGCCATACGCTTCAACGGACGCTCCTTGGGCGCAATGATGCGGACGGTCTGCTTGAGGATCGGACAAGTCCACTCAAATACGGAAATGTTGGCGTAGTGATCTTTAACGCGAGACATTTTAACTTCTTTTCGCGTGCGGTAGAAAACTACATCGCCGATCTTAAGTCCAGGAATCGTGCAGACGATTTTGCGGTCCATAGGATCGTAAATGTTGGCAGAGACGGATGAGTTGTCCGTCGCCTCCTTCGTCGTCTTTGCGAAATCGACATCGCGGACCGTACCGTCGGAGCTCGTAACTTTAACCTCGAGAATTTTAGCCGTTCCATAACGCGCATTGAACGAAAGAGAAATCACGCTCTCCTCGCGGCGCCCTTTTTCGGTAAGGATTTTAACGGTATTATAATCCTCGGATACGTAAGTGCCGTCAGGCCTGTAGCGCGTCTCTTCGAGAGCGTCCACGAGAACGGCATCCGCATCGGGATATTTGTCAACGGTTACATAACTGTATGTTCCGCCTGCGCGCGCAACGAAAACCGTCACCGCGAAAAACGCAATTGACAACCACCTGCCGAACTTTTGCATAATCTCACCTCAGATCGGGCTCCCCGCCCGCTTTTTGTATTTAGTAATCATTCACTATCATTGCCGGAAATCAGAAGGCGCAACAGTATCGCGTCTTCTTAAATCAGGCAAGACCCATCTTAACTTAATAGTATAACAGTTTTCCGACGTACGTGCAAAGAAGGGGGTGTTACGATTGACATTAAAGAGCGCTTATGCGATAATCAAAAGCATTGAACAGATCGATTCACACTCATCACACGGCTCAAACACAGTGCTCAGGAAACTGTATGTGCTGCCGACACGCCGATTCCTGTCCCGCGCGAACGGCGGCGGCATCGTCTCGCATTTTCTACGCCGACCCCCGGTTCGTCGCCTCATCACGCGATCAGGACGGCGTAGGCTTTACAGCAGACATCGGAAGCACCACTCTGGCGGTTGAACTTTATAATCTCCGTTCCGGCGAGATGCTTTCAAAAGACGGATGCATAAACCCGCAATCGGAAATATCGACCGATATAGTCGGGCGAATCGCTTTCGCCGAAAAACCATGCGGCCTGGAAACGCTACAGACTTCGGTATTGGAGGCCCTTGAAGCACTGCTTTCATCCGTATGTGCGAAAGCGGGGATTTCACCGGCAACTCTTTCCGACGGTGTCGTAACGGGCAACACCGTCATGCTTCACATTCTTTTCGGGAAAAGCCCCTCTTCTCTCGGGCGCTGGCCTTTCAATGCCGAATGGCTTGCGGGATGCGATGAAACACTCCTGGGTTATCGCGTCTGGATCCCTCCGTGCATCGGGGCGTTCACCGGAGCGGATCTGACCTGCGCACTCATCAACGCCGGATTCGACTCCAAGGGACCTGCGGCGCTCCTCTGCGATATCGGCACCAACAGCGAAATCGCGATACGCAATGGCGACGAGATATTCGTCGCATCCACGGCCGCCGGCCCGGCCTTTGAAAGAACCGGCATACGAGGCTCGGAACTTCTTGATACCGTCGCCATGTTCCTTGGCAGCGGAGCGATTTCCGTAACGGGGGCGATCGAAACCGACGAACTTACGCTCAACGACGGACGAACACTTTCAAACGGCGACATAAGAGCCGTTCAAACCGCAAAGGCCGCGATCGCCGCGGGAATCTCCATCCTGCTGGGGAAAGCGGAAATTACAGACGGGGACTTAACGGAGGTTTTTCTCGCAGGGGGATTCGGAAGCGCTCTTAATCCCGTCTCCGCAATTGCGATAGGAATGATTCCTCCGGCGCCTCGCGCAAAAAAAACGCCTCTTGGAAATGCCGCGCTCTCAGGGGCTGCAACATTGCTCCTCAATCCTCATCGCGCGAAAAACGCGTTAGCTCTCGCTCGGAAAGCCAAACTGATCGAGCTCGGCGGGGATGCCGATTTCTCCGAGCGCTTCATCAAGGCGTTGACTTTCGCGCCCACACCCCTTTAACGCTTAAATCGGCGTTTTACGCTTGGCACCCGGGATATCGGCGACGAAGCGCGGAAGGCTTAAGCCTCCAAGCGACTCCGCCGCGCGTCGCTCAATCTCTCTTGCCTTTTCTATAGGAACGCGAAAGCGCCCGATTCCCGCAACCGGATCGCACATAAAGACGTAGTAAGGGCGTATGCGCGCCGCCGAAAGAGCCTTCAGAAGTTTTATCATTTTCGGAGCTGAATCGTTGACTCCTTTTAAGAGAACGCTCTGACACGAAACGGGGACACCTCTATTGATGAGTTTAGCTGCGGCTTCGCGCGCTTCGGCGGTAAGTTCATCGGCACAATTAAACTGGGTGTTGACCCAGACCTTACCTGACTTTGACAGAGCCTTCGCCAGATTGTCGGTGATACGTCCAGGATTCGTGCACAACGCCCGCGTACAGACGCGGACCATATCGATCTGATCAAGCGAGGCGAACGTGTCGACAAAGCGCATCACCTCCTTATCGCCCAATGTGAGAATATCTCCGCCGGAAAGAAGGACGTCCCGCACCTCAGGCCTCGCTCTCACATAATCGACGCACGCGTCAAGTTCAGCATTCGTCCGGACGACCTGGGCCTTACCTAAAAGTCCGCGCCGCGTGCAGTGCCTGCAGTTCATAAAGCACTTGTCGGACGTCATTATAAGAACGCGATCTTTAAAGCGTTGCTTTAGCCCGAAACATTTCGACGCGTGCGTAAGCTCGCCGAACGGATCTGCACCATACTTCTCAAATTCATCGTCCGCCCCGCGGCGCGACGGTTTTGGATCGTATACCTGTTTCGCGAAAGCGGCCGAAACCGACGCGAGTCGCTTGGAATAATCGCAGGCGTATTCTGGGAAATCAGTTTTCATTAAAAAGTGAAGCGGGAATAAACGAAAATGCGAGCGCATGATCTTTGACGACGCGCGTCGAAACGGGAATGTCGCGCCCCGTAAAATTCTTGAATACGTCGACCCACGCGCCGGTGAGACGCATCGTTATGTTTCCGGATTCGGGAAGATAATCCGTAACGACCATTTCCTTGGGCGAATAGCGGATACCCGTTCCGAGCGCTTTCGAAACGGCCTCCTTGGCGCACCAGAAACGGATGATCGCCTGCGACGCGTTTGCCGCCTTCGTCGCGAGTTCCAGCTCTTCCGGCGAAAAAACGCCGTGAGTGAACTCTTCGGAGAGGTTGCGAGAGATCGACTCGACGTCCACGCCGATTTTCGCGTTCGCGGCGGCGAGCGCGATTACGAACTGCGACGTGTGGGCGATGGCCACGTCGAGCCTGGACGTGAGATTGTCTCCCCACGCGCCGATGGCCTGGGGCTTGCCGTTCTCGTTGGGCCATATCTGAACATCGGCATAGCTCCAGCGAGCCTGATGGAAATTCTTGAGATAGCGCCTGACGGCCTCCTTTACGGCAATACGTCCGAAAAGCCATTCCGTACGGCGGGCGACAGAACCCTTCATCTTCGCGGCCTCGCGTCTTTCGGGAGCGTTCAGGACGACGTTGCTTAAAATCTTAAGCCACAACTCCTCGTTGCGCTCGAACATCGCGTACGGGACGTCGGTTATGATGGCCGACGCGACGTCCGTTCCGGGATTGCCGAAAACTTCCGGAGGCACGCACTCCGAAATAAAACTCGTCGCCGGCTGAAGAACCATATCGCAGAAATTCTTAGGTACGCGCTCGGTGATCTCCTCCCAACCGTCGATCTCCATGACGACGTTACCGTTGCCGCCGGTAACGGTTATGTCGCAAAGATGGGAGCGCGGAGTTACGCCGGTAAGACGCAGATAGCAGTTTAAGCGCGAACCCTCCTTAAGTCCCGGCCCCTTCATCTCGAGACGCCTGAAACGGAACGGGAACGAGAACGCGCCCGTAAACTTCTCGTGACAGCGCCACAACATGAATCCGCTCGTCACAATCTGGAGAAGAAGCGGATTGACCGTCCATGACGGCATCAGCGTGAACGTTACGCTCCCCGACGATGAAGGCACTTCAACCTCGTAGTTGATTCCGCTTTCGGCCCAGCTCTCCGCGAAGACGATTCCGCGCAGACGGCTGCCGAAGCCGAGCTTCGACGGATAGATATCGCGCCCTGACCAGTGGACGCTGCGCGGATGTGCCAGCGGCTCGACCTGGGCGCTCGTCGGCTCGAGACGCTCGGCGGCCATGATGAAATTAGCCTCCATCAAGGGCCACGTGAACTGGGCGTCCGGAGTATCGTCGCGTATCTGAACCTTGACCGCGGCGGTCGACGGGTCGGCGGGCGAGACGCGCTCGGCCTTCACCGTAAGCTTAAGCTCGCCCTTTGAGAAGGCGACGCGGCGTCGGCAGATGAAATCCTCGATCCTCACCAGAACGCGGTTCGGAACGACGCGCTGCGCCGTCTCGGCCATGATCTCGACCGCGAACGGAATCGGCAGCAGAACGAGACCGCGCAGATTCGGATCTGAATACGAAAGCTGGCTTACGCCGTACGCGAAATCGGCGATGAACGGGGCGTCGGAAATCCTGAACAGTTTCGTGAACTCGTACGATACGCCCGGTATGGACTCCGTCGGCGGCGCGTCGGAAATAAGCGGATCGCTCGTTCCGGCGGCGAACTGGAGACGGGAACTTTCGCGGGCCGCCTTTACCGCGGCGCGCTCTGCGGCGCGAGAACCGCGCGTCTTTGGTTCGCCCGTGTACGCTATCGCCGTAGCGACAGGCTCGCCGAGCAAAGTCATCTTCGGGAACGAGCGCGAAAGTTTACGCTCGATGACCGTCCTGAACTCCATCGAGAGCGTCGCGTCGAAATCGAGCTTTCTGGCGCGGCGGCGGACGAAAAATCCCGATATGTCGAGACCGGCGCCGAGCGCGGCCAGCTGCGCGAGCGCGTGCTGCACCTGAAGGAGCGAACGGCGGTGAATCGAATTGAGCGCGACCGCGGCGAACTGTCGCCCGGAAAGAGTCTCCTCGACGGCGCCCGTCATGATTCCGCGCGGGCCGACCTCGACGAACACCCTGTAGCCGTCCTCGTGCATCTTGCGGATCGTCTGGGCGAACAGCACGGGCTTCGCCCAGCGCTCCGCCGTATCCCTGCGCGCGGCGCGCGGGCTCTCGGGGAGTCTGTCCGCGATGGCGCACGAATAAACCTCGCATACGCTTTTATGCTTCATGTAGTCGGTCGCGAACTTCTTGATCGCGGGGACTATCGGCGAACAGTCCGGCGTATTGAACGGCTTGTCGAGCTCGAGCCTCAGGATCCTTATTCCCGCGTTCGCGAACGCCTTCATCGCCGTTTCCTCGAAATCGGGCTCGATCGCGAGGGTTTTCATCTTAGGCGAGAAATCGCAGACCAGATAGACCTTCTTTTTGGGAAAGGACGAAAGAGCCGCGTCGAGATCTTCCTCGTGGCGGACCATCGCCGTAACCATGACGATCCTGGGGAGCCCCTTGTTGTCGACGGCCTTGCTGACGATTTTGTAAA
>JAGCJE010000168.1 GCA_017648225.1 Kiritimatiellia bacterium
CGGGTTTACTGCGTGAAACCTCAAACGCATACGCGCCGTCATATTCCACGAGATGACGAAGAGAAATTTTTGTCGAGCCCGCCGGAGAGACGTGAAAGAGCCCCTTGCCGTCCTCAATCGATTCCTTAATTCCCCTAAAGACTTCAAGCATCCTGGTGAGATCGTTAAAATCAAGTTTTACGCAGATGCTGTTGTCCCAATCGAACGTTGCGAATTTGGGAGGCACGACATGTCTGTCGCCGACGGTAAGCTGGTTGGCGAAAGTCGCCATTATCGAGCCGTCGACATCGTCATGCGCGGGATGCACCTCAAGCTGCAGAGCGCCGCCCGTGCATTTCGCATTCGCTCTGTAGAACGTAAGCCTTGGGCGATAATGCCTGACAGCGCTCCTGCAGTTATTTTCATTTGTATTCATTTTTCACCTCTTTCTTTTTTTGGTTTTTCGTTAATTGAAATCATGCCCAAAAAGCGTCTCCGTTTTCCGAATCGAGCTGTCTGTAGGAGGCCGCCTCAAGAACGGCCTCGCGCCCGACCGATTCCTCCCCCGCGAGATCTGCGATAGTTCTTGCGACTCTCAATATTCTGTCGTAGGCCCGCGCCGAGAGACTCAGCGCCTCTATCGTCCGCCTGATTTCCCCGGTCGCTTCGGCCGTCAGTTTGCATATCTCTTTCAAATCGCGACTCTTCGCGTCGGCGTTTGAAACGACGCCGTTCATTCCGCGATAACGGGCCGTCTGTATTTCTCTGGCCCTTAAAACCCTCTCTCTTATCGCGCTACTGGACTCACCCTCTGACAGAGAATCAAGATCCTTTACCGGGACCGCGCTTACTCCGACCTGGATATCAATGCGGTCCAACAGAGGCCCTGATACACGACGCTGATACTTAAGAATCTGCGACTGGCTGCAGCGACACTCATGGGTTGGATCGTTGTAGTAACCGCACGGACACGGGTTCATGGCGGCGACGAGCATAAAGTTGCTCGGATAATCACACGCTGCGAGAGCTCGCGAGACAGCGACATGGCCGTCCTCGAGAGGCTGACGCAGAACTTCAAGCGCCTGACGCGGAAACTCCGGGAATTCGTCAAGAAAAAGAACGCCGCGATGAGCTAAAGAAACCTCGCCCGGAAGAGGATGGGCGCCGCCGCCCAAAAGTCCGATTGAACTTACGGTATGATGGGGAGCGCGGAACGGACGCGAAGTGATAAAACGTCCTCCGCCCTTTTCACGCCCGGCGACGGAATGAATGCGCGAAACCTCAAGAGCCTCTTCAACCGACATCGGCGGCAGAATAGACGGTATGCGGCGAGCGAGCATCGTCTTTCCTGACCCCGGCGATCCGATCATTAAGACGTTATGAGAACCGGCGACGGCAACCTCGAGCGCACGCTTGACGAACGCCTGTCCTTTTACATCTGCAAAGTCATCCCCGACATCCCTGTTGAGTTCGACAAGATCCCCGAGATTCGTGAAGACGGGCTCTATCATGAGATTGCCGTTCAGAAATTCGGCGGCATCGCGAAGCGTAGCGACCGGGATGATGTCGATGCCGGAAACGATGCTCGCCTCCTCGGCGTTTTCTTCGGGAACCAGAACGGCGGCTTTACCTATCCGCCTCATCTCTAGAACCATCGGCAGAATCCCACGCACGCGGCGCACCTTACCAGAAAGCGAAAGTTCGCCCACGAGAGCGTAGTCGCCGAGATCGATCGCCTTCAGACGACCCGTCGCGGACAAAAGACCGACCGCTATCGGAAGATCGTATATGGGACCTTCCTTTCGGACGTCAGCCGGCGCGAGATTGACAGTTACCGAAAACTCGTCCTTCGACTTGTAACCGGAATTCTTAAGCGCGGTCGATACGCGGTCCTTCGCCTCCTTGACGGCGGTATCCGGCAGGCCGACGATCGTAAACGAATTCGTCCCCTTTACGGAATAGACTTCGATTTCTACGGTAGACGCGTCGACCCCCGTAACGGCCGCGCTGTAACATCTGGCTAACATGCGATCTCCTTTCGCCGACTTTTCCTGTCGACAGAAAGATTATCGCATTATTCAAAAAAAGAAGTGTATCATCAACGTAACATTTCTGTAACATTTTTGATACGGAAATATTACAAATGTTAAAACGACAAAAGGGAGTCGCCCGAAAGCAACTCCCTTTTATTCAACTCAAAAGTTAATCTTACTTCTGGAGCTCGGCCGTAACAGCGGCGAGAACGTCGCGGAGAGCCTGAGGAACGCGCTTGGCCGTCTTGGAGACAACCTTGGAGTCCTTAGAAGCC
>JAGCJE010000169.1 GCA_017648225.1 Kiritimatiellia bacterium
CAATTCCATGCTGATCGATGGCGCCCGCAAGGCGCACGCACGCGGCACCGTTCCGCCGATCTACAGAAGCGGCAACGTCGAGGGCGGCACTGCCGGAAATGCGCTTTTGGAGGCGCGCTACTTCGATCGCATAAAGAGGCTGTAGTCATGGCGAAAGTCGTAGTGATAGGCGCGGTAGGCAAATCCGTTTCGATGGATGTCGACAAATTCCATGTCGGCGGAGAGACGATTTTCGCGAAAAACGCACACGGGGAATTCGGCGGCAAGGGCTTCAACCGCGCAGTCGCTTCGGCGCGGCAGAATGTCGAAACTGTCTTTATCGCCGCCTGCGGAGCTGAGGACGCTTCGGCTATCGAATCTCTTTTCGAGGCTGAAGGCGCGCGTGCGATTCTTGTCAAGCGCGAGGGAGAGCAGTCGGATTTCGCTTCAATCATAACCGACGCCACCGGAACAACTCATGTGACCGTCTTTCAGGGCGCGGCGTTGAGGGAGGAGGATGTATCTTCTTTTAGAGAAGAAATCGCTTCGGCTTCAATACTCGTTCTCGATAACGAAATACCTGAAGAGGTTAATGTGGCGGCATCGGAGATTGCGGCGGCAAGCGGCGTTAAGATCATTCTCAATCCCGCTCCGTTCCGTCCGCTCGGCGAGCGTATGAAAGAGCTTGTCGATATTTACACCCCGAACGAATTTGAGACTGAAGGGCTTGAATGCGTCCGCGGTGAAGTCGTAGGAACGCTTGGTGCTAAGGGCTGTGTAATTCGCTCCTCTGGTGTCGTGGTTCCTCCGGTCGATCACGGGAAAAGTGTCGATACGACAGGCGCGGGAGATACGTTTAACGGTGTTCTCGCCGCGCGTCTTGCCGAAGGCGAGTCGCTTGAGGCGGCCTGTCTTGCGGCTAATGACGCGGCCGGATATGAGGTAACGGTCCGTTACGTTCTTCCGGCGATTCCTCGGAGGAGCAAAATTTAATAATAGAACAAGGAGAAAAAGTATGAAAAAATTGACACTGTGTATCATAGCGGTAGCAGCGAGCCTGACAGCCGCTTTCGGCGCGACGCCGTTTAAGCAAGACTTTAAAATGGATACCTCTTCGTATGTGCCGTTTGATGCGGCTACTACGCTGACGCTTGAGTGCCCCGATCCAGAAGGCGCGAAGTGGATTAAGGTGCATTTCGCAGAGTGGTTCGGTAATGCCGCTCCGAAGGTTGTGGAGGGTAAAACGGAGCTTTCGCTTCCCGAGGCTCCCGCTGACGCGAAAGCCGACAGGCAGATCGCCACATACGACGAGGCGTATGCCGCCAAGGTCGACGCTTCCGGCGTTAAAATCAAGGCTCCCACTCTCGCAGGCGTCAGATGGGCGTGCAATACCTTAAGGCAGCTCGCAATCGCAAAGCGCGGAACGTTCAAGGTTGAAGGTCGTATTCTCCCGACGCTTACGATTGTCGACAAGCCTCATCTCGCCTTTCGTGCGGTGCATCTCTGCTGGTTCCCCGAGACGCGCGGTGAGCAGATTGAACGCGCAATTCGTTTAGCCGCGCTTTTAAAGTTTAACTATGCGATTATAGAGCCTTGGGGTACGTACAAGAGCGAGAAACATCCGTGGTTCGCGTGGCCTGACGCTCCTCTTGGTAAGGCGGAAGTTAAGCGCCTCGTCGCGATCGGAAAAGATCTCGGCATAACGCTCATTCCTCAACTCAACTGTTACGGCCACGCCTCCTTTGCTCGCAGTTCGTCCAAGAAGCATTCAACGCTCGATATAAATCCGGACTACGAGCCGCTCTTCGAGCCGAACGGATGGGTGTGGTGTATTATGAATCCCGAGACGCAGCGCGTTCTGCGCGAAATTATCGCCGAGATGCATGAAGATTTCGGCAATCCTCCTTATTTCCATATCGGATGCGATGAGGCATTCGGCGCACAGAAATGCCCCCATTGCGTTAAAGGCTCGCACTCTGGGCAGCTCCTCGCTCATCTCAACGGGCTTTCCGATTTTGTAAAATCCCGTGGAGCTCGCGCGATGATGTGGCATGATATGCTTCTTGATAAAACCGATCCGAAGTGGAAGAACTTTGTGAAATTCGGCTCTAAGGAATCCGCGTCGATCGTGGATCGCCTTTCTCGTGATCTTATAATCTGCGACTGGCAGTATTCCTACGGCAATATGAAGGAGACTCGCAAGGATTGGCCCACCATCGGATACTTCAAAGAGAAGGGCTTTCCTGTGGCGGGCTGTCCGTGGATGAACTACAACTCCATGAAGCCGATGGCCGACTACCTCGTGGCGAACGACTGTTTCGGATTCATCGAGACTACATGGCACCGTCTGCGCGGGAAGGCGTGGGAGAATATGTTTAAGTCCGCCGCCCACGCCGCGTGGGGATCTCCCGTATCGCACGGCGTATCGTTCGAGCGCTCGCTCAGG
>JAGCJE010000170.1 GCA_017648225.1 Kiritimatiellia bacterium
AAGCTGGCCGACAGCCAGCTTCTTCTCCAACTCTTCCGGCACAAGATACGTAAACAGCCGGTCGAGCGCTAGGTCTATAGCGACCTTTACGACCATTTATTACGGCTCGATATATTTAAGCTTGGCCGAGGTCGGAATATTGACCGACGGAGCCTTGTCGTAAATGTCGCAAAGGCGGCATTCGCGAGCGGGGAGCGACAGGGCAGCGCCGTCCTTCGTAACCACAATGCAACCCTTCTTTCCGAACGGAGTGGAGAACTTCTCAAGATTGATCTTATCCTTCTTGGAAGACATGTCGTTCTGACCGGAAACGGGGAACTGGGCGGTATCGGCGTTACGGGTGACAAGCACGGGAACTCCTCCGAGCGAAACTTCCTTTGCGCCTGCGAGAATCGTCCACGCGACGTTGTCGCGGGTGAGCTGACCGGGCGAAGCCTTGTCAACGCCGTTACCCCAGAGGCACTCGATCTTTACGTCGATGAACGGATCGTGCTCACCCGAGGTCTGGTTCTCGATGTCAAAAAGATCCTTGAAGTACTCGGTGGACGACGTGTAAGCCTTGGTATAAATATCTTCCTCGGAATCGCTGCCGCCGGCAGCAGCCTCGGCGCGGGGCCAAAGAGACTTCTTAACCTCGGTGTTGATGGCGTTAACGATATCAGCGCCCTGCTTAGCCATCGTCTGCATCTGAGACTTCGTGATGGCGCCGAGAATGTTAGGCACAAGCGCGACCATCAAGATGCCGAGAATGGCGATTACCACGAGAAGCTCAACGAGCGTAAAACCCTTTTCTAATTTTTTCATATTCTCCTCCTTCTTTTTTGTTAAAATCTTCTTTTTATTTTTTTCTGAACTTGTTTACTGCACCGACTTTAGTCTACGTTCAATATTATCGCATATTTATTAAGTTCGTTCAAGAGCCTTTTTAATATAACACGAATATGCGCGCGTGTACGTATAGGAACTTACGAGATTCAACATTATCATAAGACCCTCCACAAAATAACAGCTCCAAAGCATGTATTTTTCAACGGGCGCGAAAATAGGCAGGTCGTGAAATACGATATAGGCGTAGACCCACCCCGCGGCAGGAAACGACAAAGCCGTACGCACCTTACCGAGCCACATCGCCGCACCGTCGGCGCCGTAAAGAGAGCCTACCGATCTTAAAAACGTAACCCACAGATCGCGAAGAATGTAAAGTATCGCGAACGCGAGCATGACGAGCGAATGGCCCGATTCACCCTGTTTAAGCAGGAGCCAGGCGAGCGCTGGGAACGTAACGACGTAAAAGACCTTATCCATCAGCGGATCGGCCATCTTGCCCAACGGGCTTACGACGTTCCACTTCCGCGCGAGCATTCCGTCGAACGCGTCGGTCAACCCGGAGAAGAACATGGCGGCACCCGCAAAAAAGATAAGCCAAGGCGAGTAATGAAACTCCTCAATTACCGCCAGGATCAGCCAGGCGAAAATCAACGGAACCCGTAGAAATGTCAATGTGTTGACAAAAAGAGATTTCGCGTTCAAGACAGCTCCAATCCTTCTGATACGACTTTCTGCATAACCACAAGAGCCTCCTGCAACTGGGCAAGACGGGTCTTCAACAGCTGAATCTGGATTTCAGCCTTCTGATAATTCCGGCGCGTCGCGAAAAGCTGCTTTAAAATCTCTCCGGCGTCAAGATCGAGATCCGCCAGCTGCATCCCGTCGGGAATCGGAACAAGAACCTGAGAAGCGCATCTTGAGCAGTTGATCTGAAGGCCCGCTCCGCGATAATCAATCACAAGCTGCTTACCGCAATTAGGGCATTCAAAAACAATGTCGGTGTCGCGAATCTCCGCACCGCCGTCAGTATCGTCAATCGACAGTTTGAAATCTTCATCAGCCATAGTCAATCTCCTTTAGTTGACTGAAAGTATATAAAAAAAAACGCTCCGACGCAAGTGGCGGAGCGTTTTTTCGAATCATCGCGTCCTTTGAGACGCAACGCTTTAGGCGTTCTTGGCGATCTCAACGAGCGTCTTGAAGCCGGCGGGATCCTGGATGGCGATCTCGCTGATCATCTTGCGGTTGAGCGTCACACCGGCCTTGATAAGACCGGCCATGAACTTCGAGTAGCTGATGCCCTCGGCGCGGGAAGCCGCGTTGATACGGGCAATCCAGAGCTGACGGAAGTCACGCTTTTTGAGCTTGCGGTGCTCGGTCGAAAGGCGCATCGCGCGATCGACGGCCTCGGTCGCCGTACGGAAAAGTTTGGAACGCGCTCCATAAAAGCCCTTCGCCAGTTCAAGGCGGCGGCGGCGGCGTTCGCGGGAAGCGGGTGCATTAGTAACACGCATTGTATCTTACCTCCTTCAGTCCTGAAGCATACGCTTCATC
>JAGCJE010000171.1 GCA_017648225.1 Kiritimatiellia bacterium
CTTATTCATCACGATGATGCGGTCGGCGACGTGCTGAACGACCCCGATGTCGTGGGTGATGAAGATAATGCTGAGAGAAAGTTTCTTTTTAAGTTCCGAAAGAAGATCGAGCACCTGGGCGCGGATCGTCAAGTCGAGCGCCGAGACGGCCTCGTCGCAGATAAGGAGCTCGGGCTTAAGCGCAATCGCGCGGGCTATACAGAGTCTCTGGCGCTGACCGCCGGAAAACTCATGAGGATAGCGGTCCAAAATGTCACCCGGAAGCCCCACCGAATCAAGAAGTTCAACGGCCTTCTCGCGGCGCTCCTCTTTTTTACAAAGACCGTGATAAACCATTCCCTCGGTGAGAATCTCCATTACCGTGTGACGCGGATTGAGCGCGGCCTGAGGATCCTGAAAAACGACCTGAACCTTACGTCGGTAGTCCAGGAGATCCGTACCTTTAAGCGTAAGAATATTTTTTCCGTCGAGATTGATCGTTCCGCCGCAAGGCTTGTTGAGCATCAGAATCGCCCTGCTTGTCGTCGATTTGCCGCAACCGGACTCACCGACGACGCCGAGCGTTTCGCCGCGCCTTAGATCGAAGCTCACGCCGTCGACCGCTTTGATGTAATGGCTTACGAGTCCGAACAATCCCTTTCGCACGGGAAAATAAACCTTCAAATCGCGAACTTCAAGAATATTGTCCATTGTTATCAACCTTTGAAACCATCCAGGACCGTCTGACGTATGTGTTTAGCCGTTTTCGGATAATCTAGAGTGAAATGAAGACCCCTGCTCTCGCGGCGTTTGCGGGCGGAGCGGACGATAAGCTCGGCGCATACCGCGAGATTGCGCAGTTCGAGCGTATCGGGAGTCACCAGGTAACGGAAATAGTAATCGCGTATTTCACGCCTTAGTGTCTTAAGCCTGCGCGCGGCGCGGTCGAGACGCTTGTCCGTCCTGACGATACCGACGTAATCCCACATAAGGCGGCGAATCTCGTCCCACATGTGAGCGACTAAAACGGCCTCGTCGGGAGGAACCGCGGCGCCCGTCTTCCACGCCGGAATTTTAGGCGCTTTGCCGCGAGGAAAGGTCTCCGGTTTAGGCCCGATGCGCGCTGCGGTGAGTCTAGCGCAGACGAGCGCCTCCATCAGCGAATTGGATGCGAGACGATTGGCTCCGTGAAGCCCGGTGGAGGCGCACTCGCCGACGGCGGAAAGTCCGGGAATCGAAGTTTCGCCGTCGCATGTCGCTTTTATTCCGCCGCAGGCGTAATGGGCGGCGGGAACGACGGGAATGAGATCTTTAGCCATATCGATGCCGAAACTGAGGCATTTCTCGTAAATGTTCGGAAAGCGCTGCATCAGATACTTGCGCCCTTTCTTACGGATGTCGAGATACATGCAGTCGTCGCCCGTGCGCTTCATTTCGGAGTCGATGGATCTGGCGACGATATCGCGCGGAGCGAGCGATCCGCGAGGGTCGTACTTCGTCATGAACTCGCGCCCGTGACGGTCGACCAGAACGGCGCCTTCGCCGCGTACCGCTTCGGAAATGAGAAAACGTTTCGCCTGAGGATGGTAGAGGCAGGTCGGATGGAACTGAATAAATTCCATGTTTTCGATTTTCGCCCCGGCGCGCCACGCGAGCGCTACGCCGTCGCCCGTCGCGGAATCGGGGTTGCAGGTATAAAGATAAACCTTACCGCAGCCGCCCGTGGCGAGAACCGTATTGGGCGAGCGTACGGCATAAATCTCGCCTGTCGTCTTATCGAGAACGTATGCGCCCACGCAACGGTTGTCTCCCTTGAGACCGAGACGCTTCGTCATCACGAGATCGATGACAATGGTATTCTCACGAACGTCGATATCGGCCTTCTTTACGGAGCGGATCATCGCGTTCTCGCACTTCTCGCCCGTTATGTCGCCCGCATGGAAAATGCGCCGGGCGCTGTGCCCTCCCTCGCGCGTCAGATCCCACGATCCGTCGGCCTTTTTGGCGAACTTGACGCCGCAATCTATAAGATCGCCAATCGCTTCAGGAGCGTTCTCGCAAATCGTATGAACGACCTTGGAGTTGCCGAGCCATGCTCCGGCTATCATCGTGTCGCGCGCATGCTTATCGAAAGTGTCGTTCTCATCCATCACGCAGCAGATGCCGCCCTGGGCGAAATTCGTGTTGCAGTCTTTAAGACGGCCTTTAGAGACGACAACAACCTTGCCGTAGCTCGCCAAGTGCAAAGCACTCATAAGCCCGGCCATGCCGGTGCCGACAACAAAATAATCACAATCTACCGTCTTCATAGTTTTATATATTTTATCAAAAAGACCGCCCTTAAACAAACTCGAAC
>JAGCJE010000172.1 GCA_017648225.1 Kiritimatiellia bacterium
GCCCGCGCGATTCTCGCCGAGATGGCTTCCGCAGTCCTTTAAGAAAGGTCCGGCGCCGTGAAGCTTAAGATAAACAGAGAATTTCTCCTAAGACATCTTTTCTCGCTGGCGGTATTCGTCGTTCTCGGCGGCTGGTTCGGCTTCGACGCGTTCGTGCGCTATCCGCGCTCGGACGCGCGCGCGCTTTACGTGTCGATCGAGAAGTCCGAGCCGGGAGACAACGTCAATCTTGAATCGTTCAAGGCCCAGAAGGTCCGGACCCAGCGCCTTATGGCCTCGTTCGCGCTTTTGGCCGCGTCTCTCGTAGGCCTTCATCTTCTCTGCGTCGCCCGTTTCCGTTTCGAGTTCGACGACGCCGGTTTTTCGATCGGAGACAGACGCTTTAAGTATTCGGACATAAAGGATGTCGACAGATCAAAGTGGGAGAAGAAGGGTGTTTTAACGGTCTTGGGCGACGGTTTTAAGATTCGTCTCGACGCGTGGCATCACATCGGCGTAAAAGAGTTTCATTCCGCAATTTCCGAAAATTCAAATAGAACAACAAGGTAAAAAACATGAAGATCGCCAAAGTAAACGGATTTGAAGTCAACAAGCAGGCTGTCGGTTTTGAACTCGACAGGCTCGTAAGATTCTACATGTCCCACGGCATGACGATGCAGGAGATCAAGGGCAACCTTCCTAAGCTTCAGGAGAAGGCGCTTGATCAGGCCATCGGCGCGAGACTTCTTCTCGAGCGTTCGCAGCAGCTCGACATCGCGGTCTCCGCGGCCGATATCGACGCCGAGGTCGCCAAGGTCGTCGAGCAGGTCGGCGGAGAGGAGAATTTCAGGAAGGCGCTCGCCGCTCAGAACATTACCGATGAAGCTTTCCGCAAGGAGCTTGAGAAGGGCGCCCGCGTCAACAAGCTCGTCGAGCAGGCCTGCACCGGCGTTGAAGAGCCTACCGAGCAGGAAGTCACCGATTTCTACGAGGCCCACAAGAGCGAGTACGTCAGCGAACCGAAGGTTCTCTGTCAGCATATTCTCGTCAAGGTGGAGGATAATTCGACTTCAGACGAAAAGTCCGCCGCGTTCGAGAAGATTCTCGCCATTAAAGATCGCATAGCCGCAGGCGGAAATTTTGCCGAAGAGGCCCAGAAGCATTCCGACTGCCCCTCCGGACGCGAGGGAGGTTCGCTCGGCTGGTTCGGCCCCGGCATGATGGTTCCCGAATTCGACAAGGTCGCCTTCGAGATGAAGAAGGGCGAAGTCTCCGGTGTGGTCACGACGCAGTTCGGCTACCATATAATCTACAAGGCCGACGAGCAGCCCGGCGGCCAGCAGACGCTCGTCGACGTCCATGATCAGATAAAGGATTATCTGCGTCACGGCGCGCGCGGCAAAGCGGTCGACGCGTTTGTCGCGGAACTTCGCGAGAAGGCCGAAATCGAGTTTACGGAAGTCGAGTGAGTCAGAGTTCAGAGTATGGAGATAACGAGTCCAAGCAATCCGAAACTGAAGTATGTCGTTAAGCTGAGGACGTGTTCGGCACGCGAAGAGTCCGGCGAGATGATCGTCGAGGGTTTTCGCGAGTGCCGTCGCGCCCTCGACAACGGCTATCGTCCCCGTGCGATTTTCCATTGCCCCGACTTCTATCTTAAAAACGAGAACGAGCCGGCTCTCGTGGACGAGTGCCGCGCGAAGGGCGCCGAGGTCTTCACCTGCTCCAGGCAATGTTTCGCGAAAATCGCCTACAAGGAGCGTCCCGACGGGCTGTTGATGGTGGGGCCTCACGTTACGGTGAAGCTCGCCGATCTGAAGCTTCCCGAGAACGCCCTCGTAATCGTCACCGAGGCGATCGAAAAGCCAGGAAATCTCGGAACGATTCTCCGGTCCGCCGACGCGGCCAGGGTCGCGGCCGTCATCGTCTGCAACCGTGCAACCGACATCCACAACCCCAACGTCGTGCGCGCGTCGACGGGAACGATGTTTTCGGTTCCGATCGCCGAGGCGACAAGCGACGAGGCTCTCGAGTTTCTGAAGTCCCGGGGTTTCAAGATTCTCGCCGCGACTCCTCACGCCGAGAAACTCCATTTTGAGGTGGATCTGACCGGTAATGTCGCCATCGCGCTCGGAGCGGAGCAGTACGGACTCACCGCCAAATGGATGGACGGCGCGGAACTTCGCGTCCGCATCCCGATGCTGGGTCTTGCGGATTCTCTCAACGTTTCGGCCGCCGCGACGATTCTTGTTTACGAGGCCGTCCGTCAGCGCATCGCCGCGGGGGTGGAGGCCGTGCCCGCGTTCGAAGCCTGGCATGGCGAAGGAATGAAGGATCATTGATCTTATGCTGTTCGATCTCGATAAATATTTTGCGTATCCCCATGTCCTTCTCGCCGCCGCGCTGGCTCCGTTCGTTCTGTTTTTCTGCGCGTTTCTGATCGCCCGCAGACGCAAGGCGCTTCTGAAGATAACGACCCGCGTCTCCGAACCGTTTCTCAGGCGGCTTCAGTTGCCGTTGGCGGGCATCGGGCTTTGTCTCCTTCTGATCGCGGCCGCTCGTCCGCGCTGGGGCAGGTCTACCGAACTTATGCCCGCGGCGAACCGCAATATCGTGGTCGCGGTAGACGTTTCCCGTTCCATGCTCGCGCGCGACGTCCGTCCCGACAGGCTCGAACGCGCGAAGGCCGATGTCGCCGATCTTATCGACTCTCTCGAAGGCGACAGGTGCGCGCTCGTGGCGTTCAGGCGGACGGGAGTCGCGCTCTGTCCGCTTACGACGGACCAGGGGTTTTTAAGGAGCGCGCTTGAGGCCGTCACTGTCGATTCCGCGCCGAAGGGCGAGACCGATCTCGGCAGCGCCATACGCGAATCTCTCCAGGTGATTTCGCAGATCGACGGTAAAGACGGCGGGAAGGCCGACCGCAGCGCGATCATTCTCATTTCGGACGGCGGCGATTTAAGAGGCGATGCTGTAAAAGAGGCCCAGAAATCCATGGAGCGGGGAGTGCCGATTTTCACGGTGGGCATCGGAGATCCCGAAAAAGCCTCCGTCATACCCGGCGAGGACGGCGGAACGATGAAGTTCAAAGGATCCGATGTGACGGTCAAGCTTGAGGAGGGCGCCCTTAAGAAGATAGCCGAGGTTTCCGGCGGGCGGTATGTGCCGTTGGCGACGGCGGGAATGGCCGAAACGACTCTCGGCGCGATATACAGAAGTTTTCTCCGCCAGGTCGCGATCGATGAGCAGAACAAAGACGAGTCGAGACTGGAGGAGCGCTATCTTTGGTTCCTCGTCTCGGCCCTTGCGTTCCTTATTTCCGTCGGGATGCTTTCTGCGGGACGTTTAAGAAAAAGGAGTGAAAAATCATGAAAGCATGCTTTTTTGTGACGCTCGCGGTTCCGTTTCTCGCATTCGCTTCGGGCGGGCCGTTTAAAATAATGAGTTACAACATCCGGCACGGCGTGACATCCGACAAGGGTTTCGATCTGTCCCGGGCCGCGTGCGTAATGGCGGCGGAAAAACCGCGTTTTGTCGCGCTTCAGGAAATCGACATGTATACGGATCGCGTCGGGCGAACCAATTCATGCGAGGTGCTGGCGCGGTTCATGGGCGAAAAGCATTCGTGCGCCACGAACTGGAATTTCGCCAAGGCGATCGATTATGGCGGAGGAGAGTACGGGGTTGCGCTTTTATCCGAGGAAAAACCGTTGCGGGTCGATAAAATAGCTCTCGGCGGCAATGAGCCGCGCGTACTGCTGATGTGCGAGTTCGAGGATTGCTGGATCGCGGTGGCGCATCTGCCGTTGGGATTCATCTCCAGAACGGCGTTGACGCCGAACCCTCACAAGACCCGGTTTCCGCCCGCGGATGTCGACGACGCGGCCGTTGCCGAGAATCTTGCGCTGGCCGGGAAGCGGGCGATGCTCGCACGAGAATACAATCAGATTTCCTTTGACTGCATGGCCAGCGTGATCAAGATCGAGGTTCTTGCGCGCGCGAAAACGAAACCCGTTTTTTTGACCGGCGACTGGAACGCTCGGCCGCATTCCAGATTTTTGACGCATATCCGGGGGTTTATGACGATTCTCACTCCCGAGGACGCCTGGACGTATCACGGCACCATCTCCAGTTTGCCGTTTATAGGGCCCGGGCGATGCATCGATTACATCGCGGTTGATACGGCTCATCGTCAATCTTACGATGTTGTTTCGTCGTATGTCGTCAACGAGCGCATCGTTTCGGATCATGCGCCGATAGTCGTTGAGCTTAAGCTCCGCTGATTGCAGGGTATCGGCGATTGAATGTTACAGCCGGTTCACGAATTACAAATGACTGATTCTTCGCGCAGCAAGTGCGCTTAGAATCAGTCGTTATATTTGGGTTTCCAGTAAAATAGGCGTAGGGCTGAAAAAGAAATTTTAACTTTTTTTGATTTTCCCCCTTGACTTTTGTCGAAAAGGTCTCTATAATATGATACCTATGATAAAAAAACGAAAAATGTCGGCTCCCTACAGGGAGGTGTCGAGCAAACTCAAGCGTCTTCTGTCGGAGGGCGGGCTAATCGAGGGCTCATTGTACAGGGCGGATCGCGGAAACACGCCGCGTCATCAGCTGTCGGACCGTGCGACCGGGAAGTTCAGGAACATTTACGTTCCGATGGACTTTGCTCCAACGGTAGCGGATTGGACGGCGAGATGGGCGCAGGCGAAGCGCCTGATGAAGGAAATGAGCGAATTGGCAAGAAAGGAACTGGTCGAGGCGATAACCGAAAGGACGGGACGCAGAACCTGCATCCCCAAAAGCGAACAGGCCGCAGGCCGGCGAAAACGCCAGACGGTGAAGACGCGTACGAGGAACTGATAGGTTTTATTGTACGGTTCTGTAAGGTTCTCAATCCTGTTTTTAGCAGGATTGAGAATTTGCGTGATCCTAAAAAATGCTTATATGACGGGCGAACGTTTCTCTGGACGTTCATATTGGGCTTTTTTGTCCGAATGGGTTCCCGTAACGCTATGGACGCACGGCGTTGCGACGAGAACTTTTCAGATGCTGTACATAAACTTTCGCAGCAGGATTGGTGGATTGACAACGAGAAAAGAACGACTCCCTGTTCGCTCAGCGTCTGTAATTACCTTGAAAAAGGATGTACGGCGGTTCTTGAGCAATCCCTTGTTGAGATGATGTCATACATGATACGCCTTAAACTTTTTGATTATGCGCGGCTACGCGGACTTTTTGTTATTGCTGTTGATGCTACGAAGCACGAGAAGATTCGTTGTTGCAAATGGAAGGGAAATCGTGCGAACAGGTATGTCCTTGAAGCAAAGCTCATAACTCCTTGGGGCAATGCGTATTCGCTGATGTCTGTTCCACTTAAACCTTGGCATGAAGGGGACGAGAAAGAGAAGCAGGATAGTGAATATCATGGTTTTCTTAGGCTTGCACCGAAATTAAAGGAGGCATTTCCGCATTTGGGGATTTGCATTCTTGGAGACGGTCTTTATGCCTGCACGCCTTTAATGAAGCTTTGCGATTCGTATCATTGGAAGTATATCTTTACGTTTAAGGAAGGTCGAACACCAAAAGCTTATGCGGAAGCGCAGGAGTTGATGAAACTTAATCCATCAGATTCGGGCGATCTTGTCAGACATGATAAGCACGGTAAACGCATTGTATGTGGTACGGTATCTTGGGCGAAAGAAGTGGAAATTTCTCGTGGAACAAAAGAAGGTTATTCCTTTAATGTTGTAAAGGTAGATGAGAATGATAATAATGGATCTGCATACAACGGACAATTTGCGACAAGTTTTGAGATAGAAGATGTTAAGCAAGCGGATGCAATCGGAATGTGGGGTCGAAGACGATGGGGAATAGAGTCAAGTTTTCATGTGGAAAAGCACGGAGGATACAATCTGGAACATAATTTCTGCAATAATTCCCGTGTTAGCAGAAATATCTATCTTTTGATGCAGATTGCTCATAATCTGTGGCAATTATTTAATCGCGGTTGTCTTTTGCCATTGCAGAAGCATGAGAAATATCGGAATATGACACACATTAAGTGGGTTGAATTGCTGTATTTCATGATATTGAAAAAAGGTATTCCTCTTGCGATTGACGAGATGCCGCAGCGGTATGTTTCAAGAGAATTTCTGAGATTGTAACAAGCAACGGGCGGCTGGGTGGCCTGTAAAATTCACTCAGGCAAGTCTCGACAGATTCCTGTCGAGTGGCGTAGCATTGCCTAAAATAGAAGGCTTAGCACAGGAGGCGACGAAAAATATATCACAAATGAGCCACGGGGCGCGGC
>JAGCJE010000173.1 GCA_017648225.1 Kiritimatiellia bacterium
AAGAAGCTTTGTGCCGTGAGGCTCGTAGGACTTCTCCTGCCAGCTCTGGTGGCTGCCCTGCTGAACGGTGACGATATCCCACTTGTCGGCCTTGAGCATCCTTTCGATATTGCTGGACGGACGCTTTTTGTTGTTGAGAACGAGCTGATCCTTGAAAGGTTCCTCGCCCTTCTTGCATGAAACATAATCCCAGGTTACGAGATAATAGTTCTTCTCGGGATGATCCAGATTGGCGGCGTGTCTGTCGAGCGTGCAGCCTCCGATATAAAGCGAGCAGAAATCGAGAGGACAGCCGAGATCCCTTGCGACCTTGGGCATCTCCTTGCCTACGCAAATGGAGAACGAGTTGCCGATAGCGAGAACCTTAAGAGGCTTTTCGCGCTTGGTAGCGGCGTTGGAGTTTACGGTAACGAGCGCCGCTGCCGCCGCGACAACTGCCGTCATGAATTTAATGGACTTTTTCATTTTATTTTCCCTACTTTCTTTTGTTTTTAAATTTCAAACTATCTCTAAAAAGCGATTTAAAATATCCCCTCAGCGCTTTCTCATCTCATTGGCGATCTTCTTCATCAGAACGGCCTGGGGCGAGTCGATCTTGAGATACTTCGGCGAATAATTGCACTTTGTAATATCGACATCAAAAAGAACAGCCGTCCAGACGAGGCCCTGGAGATACTCGCCCTTCCAGTTGAAATGAAAAACGTCGCCGCTCGGCCACGAAAGCCCCGTCTCCTTTTCGACGCCAACGGGCCACCACTCGGAGGGCTTTGAAAGCTTCTTGAAATCGGCGGAGCCGACGACGTCGTTATTGGTCTTTTCGGTATACTTTACGGGAAGCCCTTTGCGGTAACGCTGAACGGCCTCGCCGGTCGGAATTATTTCAAGTCCGTGACTCTTCGCGAATTTGTCATAAGCCTTTTCGAGTTTCGCATACATTTCATCGGGAGTCATCTTCCAGAGTCTGAGGCGCTTATCCCACGGGGTGTAGGACCACGTCTGCTGAACGTAGATTTTAGCCTGAGGAGCGCACTTCTTGATCATATTGATAAGCTTTGTGCCGTGAGGCTCGTATGACTTCTCCTGCCAGCTCTTATGGCTGCCCTGCTGGATGGTGACGACATCCCACTTATCGGCCTTAAGCATTCTTTCGATGTTGCTTCTATACTGCTTGCCTCCATGCTTGCCTTTTACAAGAGCCAAGGCGTCCCTGAACGGCTCATCGCCCTTTTTGCACGAGACGTAGCTCCAGTTAATCCGATAAGCGTTATCGTCGGGGTTCTTCAGATTGGCGGCATGCCTATCAAGCGTACAGCCGGGAATGTACATTGAACAGAAATCGAGGGGGCAGCCGAGATCTGCGGCGATCTTCGGCATCTCATCTAAAACGCAGATCGAAAACGAGTTGCCGATGGCAAGAACCTTAAGAGGCTTATCGCGCTTGGGAGCGGCGCTGGACGCTGATGCTAAAAAAGCGGTGGCGACCGCGAGAACCGTCGTAATCATTTTCTTAGACAATTTCATTTTTTATTCCTGTTCGCATTAGCATCCCATTCGCTTTTCTGCGTTCGCGAAGAGATGAAAGTTTAGTGTCGCAACTGGCGGCATTATCCTATAACATATAGGTTTATAAAACCAAAACCCCAGAAACGACAAAACAGTATACCCAATCCTTAAGCAAATAGTCAACCTGAATGTTGATTCAAGTGATTGTTTACGCAAAAAATGATATAATAACATTAATAATAAAAAATGACACTTGCTTGCGCCATAATTGCGGCAACGCTCTCGAGAGCTGAACTCGTAGAGCGGATGCGTACACCCCCGATGACAAGATCGCACGGGCTCGTCCAGGTATTCGCGAACTGCCCCGCCGACATGCGCGACGAATTCCACTCCCCGGTCGCGCGCTTTGTGTCAAAAACGTGCGACAGCCTGTACGCCTCGACAACAAATACGCCCACGCAGTTTTCGTCCGCCGGAATCATGGTTTTTATCGGCGACGGCAGAACGAACGACGCGAGCGTCGTCTCGCGCGCGTACTCCCGCAAGGACGGCACGTTCTATACCCGCATCTATCTGCCTTCGCCAGAATATTCGGATCTCGAGAAATTTAGAATCGAAATCGCCAGAGCCTTCATCCTGGCCGTCGAAAAACGCGAAATCTCCGCAGATAAAGCCATCGCTCTGCTGCGCGACCTTGACCCTAAAAAGCGCGTCGACAACAAGTATGACGAAATTGAAAAATGGCTCCGCGGCGAACCGGTTGAATCGGACGACGAGGAAGTATTAAAGCTTATGAGGAGCGTTCTTCAGCCTGGCGTTGCCCGCCAGTCAGATGTATTGAGGTTCGCATCCCGCCTCTATCTGCACGCGCCGCTTTTCAATTTTCCTTTGGCGGGCAAATACCACACCTGCAGCTTCCGCCAGGCCGTCGATCTCGTTAAAGTCGATATGACGGTGAGATATCTCGCCTACAAGAAAGCGCCCCTTCTCATCGCCTACGGGGGCGGACGCAGCAAGGAGCTCGCCGACGCCGCGCAAGCGTACTACAATTTCCTTTTTGAACTGGGCCGCGCGAAAAAAGACAGGGAAGAGCTCCTGGATATGCTCGAGGCCGCCGAAATAAAACTTAACATCGCTTTAGAAGAAGCCCGCAAATTCGAGGAAGGGATAAAACAATGAAGAAAACAGAAACGAAAAAGACGATCACAGACAACACGGTCGATCCCGACATTTTGGCATACACCGTCGGCGACGATCCCGTTCTCGATCTGAATCTCGCCGTGTGGGACTGCATGGGCACGGCGGCTCATGTGACGATGCTCTCGGAAATGAAGCTTAAAACTCCCGTCGTCACGAAGGACGAAGCGAAGAAAGTCCGCAAGGCTCTCGGTGAAATCGTAAAGGAGATCGAAAAGGGAGAATTTACGATTCTCGTCGACGATCAGGACGTCCACATGGCGGTCGAGCGTCTTTTAACGGAGCGCCTCGGCGACCTCGGAAAGAAAATCCACACCGGCCGCTCCCGCAACGACCAGGTCGCGGTCGATGTGCGCCTTCACATGAAAGACGAGATTCTCCGCGCCGAAAAAGAAACCGTCGAACTCGCCTCGTCACTCGTAAAATTCGGAGCGAAATACGGCCGCACCCCTCTCGTCGGACGCACGCATCTGCAGCCCGCGATGCCCTCCTCGGTCGAGATGTGGGCGACGGGACACGCCGAAATGATCGCCGATCAGCTGGAGAATCTCGAAGCGGCCTACCGCCTCGCCGATCTGAATCCGCTCGGCTCCGCCGCCGGATACGGCGTACCGCTGCCGCTCGACAGAAGCCGCACGACAAAGCTCCTCGGCTTCTCGCGCACGATCCACAATGTGTTCGGCGCCTCGATGGCGCGCGGCGAATGCGAGGCAGCCCTTCTCTCGGCGCTCGCCCAGCTCATGGCCGTTCTTTCGCGTCTCGCCGAAGATATGATCATTTTCTCGATGCCGGAATTCGCCTATTTTAAACTCCCGCGCGAATATTGCACCGGAAGCTCTATCATGCCGCAGAAATTCAATCCCGACGTCCTGGAACTCGTCCGCTCGAAGGCGGCTCAGGTTCTCGGGCTTCAAACGGCTTCGCTCTCGCTACTCCACGCGATGCCCGGCGGCTACAACCGCGATCTCCAGGACTGCAAGTGGCTCTACATGAAAGGTCTCGACATTACCCGCACGACGCTCAGAATTCTCACGAAGGTCGTCGCCGGGACTTCCGTCGACAAGGCCGTCTGCCGCGCCGCGTTCACTCCGGGCGTTTTTGCGACCGACGTCGCCTTAAGGAAAGTCGCTGCGGGCACGCCTTGGCGCGACGCCTATCACGATGTGCGAGATCATCTCGAACAGTTGGGAGATGAAGACCCCGACACCGCCGTTGCCGCAAAGACCCATGAGGGCACGACATCCGGCATCGACATCGCTCTTTACAAAGCGCGTCTCTCCCAATCGGAGAAAACGTTCAAGGCGCGACTCTCCGCGCTTGAAAAATGCAAACGCTCGCTCTTTAAAGCGTAAGATGAACCTTCTTAAAGTCACCGACCTGCACGTAAAATACGGTAAATTCGAAGCCGTAAAAGGCGTCTCTTTCCATTTGAATAAAGGCGAAATCGTAGGTATCGTCGGCCAGTCGGGAAGCGGAAAGTCTACCATCGCGAAAACCCTCGTCGGAATCGAGAAGAAAAGCTCGGGAAAAATCGAGGTATCCGCAAAATCAATGCAGATGGTTTTTCAGGACGCAGTAGGCTCTCTCAATCCGCGCATGACGGTACGCTCTACGCTGCGCGAGGTCATCCGCCACGGTAAAGGCGTCAAGCGAACCGACGAGCCTATCGAAAAACGCATCGCCGCGCTCCTGTCGCACGTCGGTCTCAGCGAGGCGGTGCTCGACCAATATCCGCGCGAAATGTCCGGCGGACAGTGCCAGCGGATTTCAATAGCCCGGGCGCTTGCGTTCGATCCCGACGTCCTGATCGCCGACGAGCCCGTATCCGCGCTCGACGTGTCGGTTCAGGCGAAGGTTCTGAATCTTCTGCGCAAACTCCGCGACGAACGGAATCTGACGATTCTCATAATCGCCCACGATCTCGCCGTAGTAAAGAACGTCTGCGACCGCGTCTATGTCATGGAGCGGGGTCTTTTCGCGGACGAGGGAGAAAGCGAAAAGGTTTTCTCCGATCCGAAGAGCGAATACACAAAGGCCCTGCTCGCCGCCGTTCCGGACGTTGAGCGGGCCCTTGATGCCAGGAAATAAACCCCGCAAGACGCCTTACGGCGCCATATAGACAGGAACCTTGGACTGTCTGTCGGAAGGTGAGATGTAAAACTCCTGACCCGTAGCGTCCATAACGCTGCGCCAGAGGTCGCTCTTAAGCGAAATCTTCTGGCGCTCGATCGTCGCGAGCTTGATCGGAACAAGCGCATAGCTCTCGCCGAGATTGCCGACGACGCAGTTCGTGCGACCCGCCATAGCGGCGTGGACGGCGTTGCGCGCGAGCATATAGCAGCGGATCGCGTCCGTGCCGCGGGCTGGAACGGAACGGATCGTGTAGCTCGGGTCGAAATACTTGACAGAGCTCACTACGCCCTTCTCCTTGAAATGGGCAGAAATCTTCTGTTTAAGAAATTCTCCGATATCCTTCTTGAGGATATTGCCGCTGGCATCGCGACGCTCGGGCTCGCCGAGGATGAGATCCTGTCCCGCGCCTTCGGCGACGACGATTACAGCATGAGTCTTACCCGCCTTGAAACGGTTTTCAAGCGCCGTCAAAAGTCCGCGCGGACCTTCCAGCTCGAAAGCCATCTCGGGAACGAGGCAGAAGTTCACTACGGGATTGGCGGTCGACGCGTACGCCGCGATAAAGCCGGAGTCGCGACCCATCAGTTTCACAAGACCGATGCCGCCCGAGGTACCCTTCGCCTCGACATGCGCGTTTCTAATCACGTTAGCGGCCTCGGCGACGGCGGTTTCAAAGCCGAACGAACGACCGACAAACTGAAGATCGTTGTCGATCGTCTTCGGAATTCCGACAACCGAAATCTTGAGATTGCGCTTCATGCACTCCTCCGCGACTTCGCGGGCGCACCTCAGCGAGCCGTCGCCGCCGACGCAGAAGAGAATATTGATGTTCATCCTCACGAGCGTATCGACGATGATATCGGTAGGCTGCTGACCGCGGCTGGAGCCGAGAATCGTTCCGCCGAGCTCGTGAATCGTATCGACTGTGTCGGGATTGAGCATCACGGGCTGATATCCGAAATCGGGATTGAGCCCGGCATAACCGAAACGGATGCCGAAAATGTTTTTAACGCCGTAATCGAAGGAGAGAATCTCGACGAGGCCCTTAATAACGTTATTAAGCCCAGGGCAGAGACCGCCGGCCGTAACGATGCCGACACGCGTCCAGTTCGGATCATGAAAAATTTTAGGCAACGGCCCTGCGCGCTCGAAGGTCGGGAGATGGCCGAGCTTCTTCTCCATCTCCTTCATATACGCTTCTTCTTCAGAAACGAAAATACGCTCGCCTTCACGAATAAACTCGTGATGGTGGACCGGTGAAACTATTTTGCACTCGCCAAGGGTATCAACCTTGCAGGAATACTGATCCTGATGAGATGCGATTTTATCCAATGCCGACATTTTTCCTCCTCAATGCCGCTTAAACGACATTAGATAATATTATATCATTTTATCGCGGAAAGAGTAATAGGCTTCTGAAAACAAAATTCGTTTCATCACTACAGGCGATGAAACGAATTTTCGAAATGGTGGAGAAGAAGAGATTCGAACTCTCGACCCCCACGTTGCGAACGTGATGCTCTACCAACTGAGCTACTTCCCCATTTGCTAAAACGCCGCATATTATATCATTTCTGATTTCAGTTATCAAGGGGGCATTTTCATCTGGAATATCCCCACTTCTTCCATCTTGCTTCCATCCTGTGCTACAGGAATTATTATTTAGCATTAGTGGCTTCGCGCTTTGTTGTTGCTTGCTTGTTGCTATGCTATGTATAAATGCGGCCACGGTTAGGGCAACCGTGCTCCTCTTTTGATATGGTCGATTTCTGCGTCCTCTAGACCCGCTCGCCAATCTTTAGATTTGGCTCGGGGTCGAGTCCTG
>JAGCJE010000174.1 GCA_017648225.1 Kiritimatiellia bacterium
ACCACCACTACCGAGCGTATTCTTTTCTATACCGGCAAGATCCACAAGCACGGCGATGTCCATGACGGAAACACCACGACGGACTTCATGATCCAGGAGCGCGAGCGCGGAATCACGATTCAGTCCGCCGCCATTTCGTGTGAGTGGAACAGCCACGCGATCAATATTATCGACACTCCCGGCCACGTCGACTTTACTATGGAGGTCGAGCGTTCGCTCAGAGTTCTCGACGGCGCCGTGTGCGTCTTCTGCGCCGTCGGCGGCGTGCAGCCCCAGTCTGAAACCGTCTGGCGCCAGGCCGACCGCTACAACGTGCCGCGACTTGCGTTCATCAACAAGATGGACCGCATGGGTGCCGATTTCAACCGAGTCGTCGAAGAGCTTAAGGATAAGCTTAAAGCTAATGCTTGTCCGATTGAGCTGCCTATCGGTAAAGAAGAGACTTTCAAGGGCGTCATCGATCTCATCAACATGAATGAGATCGTATACGACGAGGCGTCCGAGGGTAAAAAGTTTACGGTAGGCGAGATTTCGTCCGAATTTGCCGACGATGCGGCGCTCGCACGCGCTGAACTCGTAGAGAAGGTCGCCGATCTCGATGAGGAGGTTATGGAGGCGTTTCTCGAGAAGGGCGATCTTTCTGCCGAAGAGCTTATACCTGCCATCCGCCGCCAGGTCGTCGCGGGCAGACTCGTTCCTGTTCTCTGCGGAACGTCACTTCGCGACAAGGGCGTTCAGCCGCTTCTCGACGCTGTTTGCGCGTACCTGCCTTCGCCGCTCGACCGCCCTAGCGTTACAGCGACTGATCTTAAATCGGGAGAGGCCGTAACGCGCAAGCAGAGCGATTCCGAGCTTTTGACGTCGATCGTCTTTAAGATCGCGACTGATCCGTACGTCGGTAAACTCTTTTTCGTACGCGTTTACGCCGGTATACTTAAAAAAGGCGCGAACGCCTACAACCCGCGAACCAAAAAGCGCGAGCGCATCATGAAGATCGTTCGTCTTTTCGCCGACGATCAGATCGAGGTCGACGAGCTTAAAGCGGGCGATATCGGCGCGGTCGTCGGGCTTAAGGACTGCACGACAGGTGATACGCTCTGCGCCGAAATGAAGCCGTGCTACTTAGAGCGCATCACAGCCCCCCAGCCCGTCATGTTCCTCGCGATCGAGCCTAAGAGTTCCGCCGACAAGGATAAGCTCGTCGAGTCTATGTACACTCTCGCGGCTGAGGATCCGACGTGCCAGGTTCGTGAAGACGAGGAGACGGGCCAGACGATTCTTTCGGGAATGGGCGAGCTCCACCTCGAAATTCTCGTAGACCGCCTTAAACGCGAGTTCAAGTGCGCCGCGAATGTCGGTAAGCCCATGGTCTCGTACGTCGAAACGGTTACCGCTCCCGCGACGACGAAGTTCTCGTTCGACCGTGAGCTCGGCGGAAAGCGTCACGCCGTTGCGCTTACATTAGCCGTAAAACCGCTCGAGCGCGGCGAAGGCGTTAAAATCGATCTTTCGCGCGACTTCAGAAACACCGTCGCCGACAAGCATCTTCAGGAATGCGTCGAGCAGGGCCTTAAGGACGGTATCGCTACAGGCGTTCTCGCGCGTTATCCGATGACCGATCTCGCCGTCGAGTGTGTCGCCGCCGAGATGGTCGATATGGAAATTTCCGACGAGGTCGCGTTCCGCTCGGCAGCGGTGATGGGCTTTAGAGAGGCCGCCGAGAATGCATCGCCAGAATTTCTCGAGCCGATCATGAAGCTTGAGATTACGACTCCGCCGGAATCGGTCGGTGAAGTGTTGGGCGATCTCAACTCCCGCCGCGGCACAGTGCTCGATATGAGCCAGCGCGGCGATATGCAGCTCGTACACGCCCGCGTTCCGCTCGCTAAGCTCTTCGGTTACGCCACGGGCATCCGCTCTCTAACTAAGGGCCGCGCGTCGTATTCGATGGAGCCCGACATGTTCGATATCGCGCCGAAGAACGTGCGCGAAGAAATTTTAAGCCGATAAAACGAAAGGTATAAGACGATGAAGAAGATGAATATGGTTATCGCCCAGTCCGGAGGTCCGTCGATGGTTATCAACCAGTCGCTGGTCGGAGCCGTTCTCGAGGCGCGCAAGAGCGACAGAATCGGTAAGATTCTCGGCGCGAGGCACGGTATCGTCGGAATCCTTTCGAACGATTACATCGATCTTAAAAAGCCTTCGGCCAAAAAGCTTGAGGCGATCGCCGAAACTCCGTCCTCGGCGCTCGGCAGCTGTCGTCGCAAGCCCGATGCGGCCGACTGCCGCGCAATCTTCGAGGAGTTCCGCAAACTTAACGTCGGATTTTTCTTCTACATCGGCGGCAACGATTCCGCCGACGCTGCGCGCATCGTAGCCGAGGAGGCCGAGAAGGAGGGGTATCCTCTCGTCGTCTACCATATTCCCAAGACGATTGACAATGATCTGAGAAGCTGCGATCATACTCCGGGATTCGGCTCTGCGGCGCGTTTCGTCGCATCGGCGATCCGCGGCGACGATCTCGACAACCGCGCTCTCGGCGGCGTTAAGATCGACATCATCATGGGCCGCGACGCCGGATTTTTGACGGCGGCTTCAGCGCTCGCGCGTATCCGCGAGGATGACGGTCCTCATCTCATCTATCTTCCCGAGGTAGTCTTTACGGAAGAGAAGTTCATTAAGGACGTTAAGGCGGCGATGAAGAAGTACGGCCGCTGCGTCTGCGCGGTCTCGGAGGGCATTCGCGGCAAGGACGGAATTCCGATCGGTGCGAAGCTCGGCTCCGGTGAGACCGACTCCCACGGCAATGTCCAGATGTCGGGTACCGGCGCGCTCGGCGACGCTCTCGCGACGATTCTCAAGACGAAGGCGAACGTCAAGCGCGTCCGCGCCGATACGTTCGGCTATCTCCAGCGCTCATTCCCCGGCATCGCCTCGAAGGTCGACCAGGCCGAGGCCCGCGCGGCCGGCGAGGCGGCCGTGAAGGCGGCTTTAAAGGGCGAACTTACGAAGGGAACGATCGCGATCGTCCGCGAAGAGGGTAAGAAGTATAAAATCGCCTACGCTCCCGTTCCCGTTGCGAACGCCGCGAAGTATACGCGCAACGTTCCCAAGGAGTATATCGCCCGGAACGGCCACGACGTTACCGAGGCGTTCCTCGATTACGT
>JAGCJE010000175.1 GCA_017648225.1 Kiritimatiellia bacterium
GTTCGAGTTCGAGAAAGGAAGAGTTCGAGTCTAAAGTTCGAGTTCGAGAAAGGAAATTTAACCATCCATCCTCCAACTCCAACTCACAACTCCAACTAAAACCTCCAACTCCAACTCTAAACTTGAACTAAAACTAAAATCAAACAAAACTTTCAAACATACAAGGAGAAATAAACATGAAAATCAGACCTCTTGGCGATCGCGTTCTCGTTGAACCTATCGAAGAGAAAGAGCAGGTAGTCGGCGGTATCTATATCCCTGACTCCGCTAAGGAAAAGCCCATGCAGGGCAAGGTTATCGCCGTCGGCAAGAAGCTCGACGATGCTGGTAAGGAAATCGCTTTCGACGTTAAGCCCGGCGACACGGTACTTCTTCCTAAGTACGGCGGCACCGAAGTTAAAATCGACGGTCAGAAGCTCCAGCTCGTCCGCGAGGAAGACCTCCTCGGCGTTTTCGTTAAGTAAATCGAAACTTTCTAAATTTAAAATCTCAGTCTAGAATATCTAGCGCAGCTAGCGCTTCTAGAAGAAATGAAAGGCAAAAAAATGGCTAAGCAGATTAAGTTTGATGCAGAAGCTCGTCAGAAGATTCTCGCCGGTGTTGAGAAGCTTTCGAGCGCCGTAACTTCCACTCTCGGTCCTTCCGGCCGTAACGTCATCATCGATAAGAAGTTCGGCTCGCCCCAGATCACCAAGGACGGCGTTACCGTAGCCAAGGAAATCGAACTTCCCGATCCCTTCGAGAATATGGGCGCTCAGATGGTTAAGGAAGTCGCCTCCAAGACGAACGATGTTGCGGGCGACGGCACGACGACGGCTACGCTCCTCGCCGAGGCTATTTACCGCGAAGGTCTTAAGAACCTCACCGCCGGCGCGAACGCTATGGCCCTTAAGAACGGTATCGACAAGGCTACTGCCGCCGTTACCGAGTCTATCGCCAAGCTCGCCAAGAAGGTCAAGTCGGCCGATGAGATCGCTCAGGTCGCCACGATTTCCGCTAACGGCGATACCGAAATCGGTAAGATGATTTCTGACGCGATGGATAAGGTCGGTCAGAACGGCACGATCACTGTCGAAGAGGCCAAGACGCTTGAGTCGACTCTCGATGTCGTCGAGGGTATGCAGTTCGACAAGGGTTACCTCTCGCCTTACTTCGTCACCGCTCCCGAGCGCATGGAGTGCGAGCTCGAGAATCCCTTCATTCTCCTTTTCGAGAAGAAGATCTCCAACCTCCAGGATATGCTTCCTCTCCTCCAGGGCGTCGCCAAGTCCGGTCGTCCTCTCATGATTATCGCCGAGGATGTTGAGGGCGAAGCTCTCGCGACTCTCGTCGTCAACAAGCTCCGCGGCACCTTCCAGGTCTGCGCAGTTAAGGCTCCTGGCTTCGGCGATCGCCGCAAAGCCATCCTCGAGGATATCGCCATCCTTACGGGCGGCAAGCTCATCACTGAGGATATCGGCATCAAGCTCGAGTCCGTCACGATCGATATGCTCGGCCGCGCCAAGAAGGTCGTCGTCGACAAGGACAA
>JAGCJE010000176.1 GCA_017648225.1 Kiritimatiellia bacterium
GGTCGCAAGGACGCGCAAATCGCCCATATCAAAAGGTGAGCACGGTTGCAGCAACATCCGCCGCGATATGAAAAGTCACGGTAAGAAATGAAGAATAATGAGGCTATGATTATTATTGTAGTACAGTATGGAAGCAAGATGGAAGAAGTGGGGGCATATTCTAAATCAAAATTGCCGTTGAAAGTTCGAAAATAATATGGTATACTACTCACCAATCATTTGCCAAAGCGGGCGTAGCTCAATGGCAGAGCTCCAGCCTTCCAAGCTGGCTACGAGGGTTCGATTCCCTTCGCCCGCTCCATAAGGCATGGGATGCCAGAGTGGCGTAATGGCAGCCGCAGCAGACTCAAAATCTGCCGTACGTGAGTACGTGAGGGTTCGAGTCCCTCCTCTGGCACCAATGTTTGAGCAAGTGATTTGAGACTGGAGAGGTGTCCGAGTGGTCGATGGTGCAACCTTGGAAAGGTTGTGTGGGGGCAACTCCACCGGGGGTTCGAATCCCCCCCTCTCCGCCACTTACTCTTGATATGAGGTAAGGATTTTCCCATCTTATGGGACATCAGTGAAATGGGTAAGGGTATTACAGAATCAACGGTTGAAGAGATAAAATCCCGCATCGATCTCGCGGATCTGATTTCCTCTTACGGAATAGCCGTTAAGCATGCGGGATCCAGCCTTAAGGCGTGCTGTCCGTTCCACAACGAAAAGACTCCGAGTTTTCAGATCAACAACTCCAAGGGCTTTTACCATTGTTTCGGGTGCGGCGAATCGGGCGACGCCATAAAGTTTGTACAGAAAATGGAAGGAAGTTCCTTCCTGGAGGCCGTTAAGTCTCTGGCGTCCCGCTGCGGCGTTGAAATTGTCGAGTCGGTCGATCCCGAACACGGGAAGAGAAAGCGTCTTTATGCTCTGATGGCGGAGCTGGCCCAGTTTTATCATCGCTGTCTGATGAAGATGCGCGAAGCGGCTCCCGCCCGCGAATATCTCGTAAAGCGCCGGCTTGATGAGAAGGTTCAGGAAGATTTTATAATCGGCTACGCGCCGAACGGTATGGCCGCGATGGTGAAGTGGGCCGAAAAATACGGCTACAGCCTGGAGGAACTCGAGGCGGCCGGTGTCATAAAACCTCCGCGCGACGCCAGGGATTCGGGATATCACCGCTTCGGTTCGCGGCTCATGTTCACGATATGCGACAAACAGGGCCGCGTCGTCGCTTTTTCAGGCCGGCAGCTCGTTGCCAACAAGAATTCCGGGAAATACGTAAATTCTCCCGAGACCGCGATTTTCAAAAAGGCGAACGTTCTTTTCGGGTTTGATAAGGCTTCAGGCTTTATCGCGCGCTCGCCGCGGCGCGAGGTGATTCTCTGCGAGGGGCAGATCGATGTCATAAGGCTTCACATCTGCGGGTTTAAGAATGCGGTCGCCTCGCAAGGTACGGCGTTCACCGACGAGCACGCCAAGATGATAAAGCGCGTCGCAGACTGCGCAGTTTTGATGTATGATGACGACGCCGCCGGGCGAAAGGCGGCGATCGCGACCGCGCGAAAGCTTCTCGCGATGGAGATGCCTGTGAGAGTCGTAAGTCTCCCGAACGGAGCGGATCCGGATTCTTTCCTCATAGAGAACGGACCGGAAGCTCTTCAAGCTCTCATCGACAAGGCCCGTTCAATCATTGATTTCCAGTTTGAGACCGAAAAGTCAAAAGAAGAGGGCTCCACGTCTCTTGATGCGCTCAACCGCATCTCTAAGTCTCTTCTTGTGACGATTGCCTCGTGTCCGTCGGCGATTCTGCAGGCTGGAATGGTCGACGAGGCCGCAAGAAAACTCTCACTCCCCGTCGCCGCGCTTTCAGAAGAGTTATCGAAGACGGTTGCCGCCGCGAAAACGGCGCCTATTCCGCGCGCTCCCGAGCCGATGGACGTCGAGAGCGAAATTGATTTTGACGGTTTTTCGGAATCCAGGGACGAAATCGTTCCGGATGAAACTCAATTTGAGGATGTCGCTGCCGCCGATCGTCATTCTCCATCGATAACGGAATTCGCGTTTATGGAGTTTCTGATGGCGCGTGAATATGACGCCGATATTGAAAAGGGCGTGTCGGAATTTCTCTCCGGAGATGTTTTCGCTTCCGATTTCACCAGACGTTTCATCGATACCTGGCGCGACGAGGTTGTAAAGGGCGAAGATCTTTTCGCGTTTTTTGCGGAAAATCTTTCTTCCTACGAACGCGAATGGTTTGATAAAATATATCTCGGAGCCGGAAAGACCGAGGCGAGCGCGATGACGGCGGAAGATATTCTTCGCGACTTTGTCCGCAAGTTCTGGGTAGATCGGCTTAAACGCGAGCGGAATTCCATTTCTTCTTCCTCGGGTCTCGAGGGCGATATGAAGCGGATGAAGCTTTCGATGGACATAAAACGCCTTTCGAGCGCCGCCTGGACCGATGTCGCGGCGCTGATCGACGATTTGAAAAAAGGAGAAAAACAAAATGGATATTAAAGAAGCGACAGCCGCGATAGCTTCAAAAAAAGAGATGGTATCTAGAATCCGCGACGAGGTTTCCCGCGTCATAGTCGGTCAGGAGAAACTTATCGATCGTCTTCTTCTTGCGCTTGTGACCGACGGGCATATTCTTCTTGAGGGCGTTCCGGGTCTTGCGAAGACGCTTTCGTGCAATACTCTCGCCAAGGCGCTCGGACTTGATTTCAAGCGGATATCTTTTACTCCGGATCTTCTTCCCGCCGATGTCGTCGGCACGATGGTTTATTCGCCGAAGACCGGTGAATTCACTCCGAAAAAAGGTCCTGTTTTCACGAATCTTCTTCTTGCCGACGAAATCAACCGCGCTCCCGCGAAAGTCCAGTCCGCTCTTCTTGAGGCGATGCAGGAGCGTCAGGTGACGATCGGCGACGAGACATATCCGCTTGCAAAACCTTTCCTTGTGCTTGCGACCCAGAACCCGATCGAGCAGGAAGGTACCTATCCGCTTCCCGAAGCCCAGGTCGACCGCTTTATGTTCAAGTGTCTCGTCGAACCGCCCACGATGGCCGATGAGCGTCGCATTATGCAGCGTTTCGCCGAATCATCCGAGAAGCCTGAGGCTAAAACGGTAGTTACGGGCGAAGAGATAGACTCTCTTCGCGAGGCGTTGTCGATCGTTTACTGTGACGAGAAGGTCGGTGATTATATTCTTTCGATCGTATTCAAGACGCGCGAGCCGAACGTTTTCATCCAGAACGGCGCCAGTCCCCGCGCGACGCTCGCGTTGAATCTCGCCGCGCGCGGCAATGCGCTTTTAAAGGGCCGCGCATACGCGACACCCCAGGACGTCAAGGAAGTCGTTTACGACGTTTTAAGGCATCGTATACTTCTTACCTACGAGGCCGAGGCGGAGGGTGTTACGGCCGACAAGATCATCGACCGGATTCTCAACGAAGTGCCCGTTCCCTGATATGGCGCTCGACGTAAAAGAACTTATGTCCAAGGTGGGGAGGATCCGCTTCCTCACCAACAGGCTCATCGATGATGAGCTGAGCGGAAATTATCATTCGATGTTCAAGGGGCAGGGGGTTGAATTTGATGAAGTGCGCCCCTATGAACCGGGAGACGACGTACGTTCCATCGACTGGAACGTTACGGCGAGAACGGGTCAGCCGTATATAAAACGTTACAAGGAAGAGCGGGAACTTACGATATTTTTTCTGGTCGACGTTTCGGGTTCTTTGAGTTACGGCAGCCGCGGAAGGTCCAAGGCGGATTTGGCAGCCGAGGTTTCGGCGCTTTTGGCGCTCACGGCGATTCGCAATCAGGATAAGGTCGGGCTTGTGCTTTTTTCCGACAGGATTTTAAAATATATCCCTCCGCGGAAAGGTCGCGACAGCGTCATGCGTCTGGCGCGCGAGGTTCTGGCGGCGGGCGACGGAGCGCAGGGCGGTACAGATATGATTGAGGCGCTTAAGTTCTTCAACAGTATCCGCAAACGCCGCGCGGTGGTTTTTCTGGTCAGCGATTTTATTCTTCCTTCATCTTGCCCGCGCGATGAATTCGAGAAGGTCGTTCGCGCTACCGCCGGTCGCCATGATATGGTTTCCATCTGCGTCTCTGATCCGGCCGAAACGGAAATACCCGATGTCGGATTGGTTGAGCTTGAAGACCCCGAAACGGGCGAGATAACGATAGCCGATACGTCCAGCGCCTCCGTGAGAAAGTCGTTTTCAGATGCGGCCGCCAGGGAGAAATCGGATATCGAGCGCTTCTTCGTAAAATCGGCGGTCGATTCCATTTCACTTTCCACCGATAAGCCTTACATCGATGAGGTGAGAAAGCTGTTCAGGCGTCGCGCCTATAAGAGGAGATGAAGATGTTTAATTCTCTTGTTCTTGCGGCATCGCTTTTTACGATTTCCAACAACGGCGTCGACGTCTCGCTTTCCTCCGAATGCGATGTCATCGATCCCGCTAAAAGCGTGTTCGTCGATCTGAAAATAGTCTCACCCGGTGATGTCGAGGTCGTAGAGCCTGATTTGGCCGCGAGGGCACGCGGCTTTTCCTCCGTCGAAAACGTCGCCGACGAGCCGTATGTAAACGAGGAAGGCCGACGCGTTGTCCGTTCGCAGTGGCGGCTCGTTCCCGAGCCTTGCGCGAAGGAGTATAAAATCGCTCCGTTTGCGGTTAAAACAAAGTCCGGGTCTTCTTTCGTCGCAGGTCCTGTTTATTTTAAAAATCCCCCCGCCCGCGCGGATGTTTCGGGTGAGATGCAGATTAATCCTCAGAAAGACCCGCCGCCGTTCAGCTGGAAGCTTGTCGGCCGGTATGCGCTCATCGCTTTAGGTCTTCTCGCGGCCGTTGCGCTTGTGTGGCTCTTGATCCGATATGTCTTAAGGCGGGTTAAAGAGCATAAAATGACTCCTGTCGAAAGGGCGTGGGTCGAGCTTGAAAGACTTATTAAACGCAATCTGCCCCAGGCGGGAAAATTCAAGGATTTTTATGTTGAACTTACTTTGGTTGTCAGGCGATATATTCAACGCAAGCACGGTCTTAAAGCTCCGCATCTGACGACCGAAGAGTTTTTTGCCGAGGTTGAGAAGGTGCCGTCGTTTCCTAAAAACGCGATTCCTGGTCTTATGGAGTTTCTCAACGCCGCCGACATGATTAAGTTTGCGGGGGTAAAGGCCTCTCTTGAGTTGGCCGATGAGGCCGCCGAATCCGCAAGAGTGTACATTGTTTCCGACGAGTCTTTGACGAAGGGAGGAGGAAAATGACTTTCGCATATCCGTATGCGTTTTTTCTCGCTCTCCCGCTCGCTTTCGCCGCGTGGAGGATGATGCGCCGCTCGCGCGGCAGAGGGGTCCGGTTTTCCGCCGTTTCCAGAGTGAGCGTGAAGTCGTCCGGATGGCGCGTCATAGCCGCGAAGGTTGCGCCTTATGTCGCGGTTTTAGGGCTTGCGCTTCTTGTCGTCGCGGCGGCGCGTCCGAGAGAGCCTTTTGGGAAAAGCAGTAGAAGTGTCGAGTCTATCGCGATTGCGATGGTCGTCGACGTATCCGGCTCGATGCGCGCGCCAGATATGAGTTCAAGGTATTCCAGAGAGGCTACTCGATTGGACGTCGTTAAAAAGGCTTTTGCTGAATTTGTAAAAAGGCGCCCCGACGATCTGATATCGCTTGTAACTTTCGGGACATACGCCTCGGCGCGTACGCCGCTCACTTCCGATCATGAAACGCTTCTCAATGTGTTGAAGGGCGTTGAAATTCCAAGAGGCAGCGACGAGGCTGAGACGGCAATCGGTGATGGACTTTCAGTCGCGCTTTTGAGGCTTAAGGACGCGAATATGAAATCGAAAATCGTGATTCTTCTTTCCGACGGCGTGAGCAACATTGGCTCGGCACAGGGCGGTGTTGATCCGGAAACGGCGGCGGCGGCGGCGAAAAAAATGGGGATTAAAGTATATACGATAGGTGTCGGCGCCAACTCCAGAGCGGCTATGGATCCATTCGGTTTCGGTATGATGATGGGCGGGGCCCATTTCGACGAGCGTCAGCTTAAGAATATCGCAGCGACAACCTCGGGGATGTATTTCTCCGTCAATGATCAGGCCGGGCTTGAACGAGCCATGAAGGATATCGACGAGCTTGAAACCACAAAAGTTGAAGTCGAGGAATGGACGCGGTGGGTTGAATATTTCCCTACGTTTCTTGCGCTTGGTGTTTCGCTGACGGTTTTGGCGTCTCTCCTTTCGATGCTAGCCGTGCGCCGCATGTGGTAATCTGCCTGAATTTCGAGCGAGAACAATATCTATGAGGCGGTAGAAATACAGAAGAATTTACGTGGCACTAAGAAACGTCTTGGAATTTTGATTTTTTGTTAAGATATCTTTTAGATAAAGAGCTTGGGATTTGATTTTAAGGGTCATTAATGATAAAATTTTTCGTTAAGGGTCACAATCTAGATAAAATGAAATATGCATTGCGGACTTGATTAGGAGATAGCAAGCTAAGTCGGCTTGCCTTAATTGAAGTTCGTAATGCATGATTCAAAAACGGAGTAGTATTATGCGTAGCATAGTTCGAGGGGTTGTCGCGCTATTCGCGGCATTTTGTATTATAGATGTGGCTAATGCCGCGCCGACGATAGTCAGCCCGGCTGATTATTCTAAGGTGTCGCCTTTTTCATTGGCGTTTAAGAATATTATCGAAGATGGCTCATTAGGCCCCGATGGTAAGTTCGCTACAAAAGATGGTAAGCTAGTGTGGTCAAACCCTTACTTCGGTTATTCTGATTATTACCGTACAGTTAACGGCGTAAAGGAAACGAATCCGGATTCTAAGCGCGTAGCTGATAGAATTTTGTCTCGCGAGAATTCGCTTCCCGTGACGCTAAAGTGGGGTAACTCATCGGGTACGTGCACCGTTAAATTGTGGCGTACTAAGAAGGATACCGAGAGCACGCCGCAGTTTACGGTTACGACGACTGATAATTCAGTTAAGTTTTACGATTTAGAGATTGGTCGAAATTATACCTGGACTGTTACGGATAGTACAGGTAAGGCTACCGGTCACTTTTATGTAATGAATGAGAGCCAGGCGCCTCGTATTCTTCTTCATGATCATGATCCTAACGCCAGCGGCTCTGACACATCTAATACGCGCGATATTGGTGGATACCGCACATATAAAGGCAGTAAAGTAATTAAGCAGGGCCTTATCTATCGTACTGCCGAACTTGAATGGTGTAATCCTGTAGATGCGGCTGGCATTCGCCAGGAGCTTACCTATCTTAAGAATACTATCGGTATTAAGTATGATATGGATTTTCGTGATCATGCCGATATGACTTCTACAGCGGAGTTAGGTTATGCTGGTTCTAACTCTGAATGGAAGTGGGCGTGGAAGAACGGCTCATACTTGAATCTTAATGAATCCAATATCGGAGCCGGTATTCCTCGTTTGAATATCAATAAATTGACTGGTACGCAGTTTGGCTCTTACACAGTGTTAGTGCCAGCGAAATCCGGTACGACCACTGCTAATAAAAACAATCGTAAAAACGTATGGTGTGCGTTTACGAATGTTGCTGATAGCGCTAAGTGGCCTTTGGTATTCCACTGCTCTCACGGTAAGGATCGCGCTGGTACTTTCGCGTTAGTTCTTCATGGTATTTTAGATGTACCTAAAGAAATAGCACTTAAGGACTTCGCTATTTCGTGGTTCGATAGTCCCGATGAAACTCTTAACCCGGTTAATATGGCGAAAACTATTACGAACCTCTTTTCGTATACTAGCTATAGTAGTAATAATACAGCTGATTATCGCTTTAAAGAACAGTGCTATAACTTTTTAGTTCAGTGCGGTAAGGACGCTGGTGTCACTGAGGAGAATGCAAAGTCTAAAATCGATTCGTTTGTTTCTGCAATGACGGAGGATGCTGAAGAGCCCGACGTTAATCCCGCTCTTAGCACCAATCGTGAGACGGATGGTGATACATTCTCCTATACTACGATCTATCATCGTAGAAATGGTGGCGGCGGATCTTTAGGATCGGATAATGGTAGTACATTAAGTTACATTTATTCGTCATCTACAACGACTTCAACCCATGCGCCTATAGGTAATTTAAATACTTATAATACATGCTTATGTTTTTGGCCAGTAGATGGCTTACCGTATTCCAGCCCAGTGTGCGGTTATTATAAGGTAGGTAAGGTTGTAACATACGGTCGTTATGCTCCTGCTGGGGTTGGTCCATATAACTTTAAGGCATATTTTTCGAGCGAAGGCCATTCGGTCACAGATAGAACGATTATTGAACACAGATCTGGCGTAGGTAATTATGAAAATGTTGACCTTTACTTTACTACGTATGACTCAAGTAATTTAGGTGAAGGGAATAAGAACGCATCATACGTTTACAAGGGGAGCAGTGCAGCTATTGAAGTTTGGGCTAATGCTACAATGAGAGTGCGCGATATTAGAGATATGTCTCAGAAGCGCACAACTAAGGGCTACAAGGCTTATCTAAAGTTCCCTAAGGGAAGCTGCGATAATGCTCGCTTTGAATCACTTGAAATTGATGGCGATGGTGAGAACCTTCTCGGTTGGTTTACGGGCGGCGAGGTTGGAACGCGCCAGTATATTAAGGTTCTTAACTCTATCCTTCAGTTCAACGCTCCTGGTAAGACGAGCGGTGTAGAGGGTGCGCTCGGGCTTGAGTTTTCGCTCGGTAGCGTAAATACTACCTCAAGCGCCGCGATGCTAAAGGTCGCGGGAACGCTCAATATTAACGCGGGCTCAACCATTGCGGTTGACGCGGGTCGTAAAGGCGCGGGTACTTATAAGCTCGTTTCGGCTGGAACTCTTAATGATTATGCGAATCTTGCATTCAATTATTCAGTAAGTAATTGCGCCAATGGGTATTACGGTGTTGTCGTAAGAGACGGCAATAACCTTAACCTCGTTGTTCAAGAGGGTGAACCACCAGAAGAGGATCCTGAGGATATCGGGGATGCTGATGAAGGAGATTGGGGTTATAGAGTTAGAGGCTTAGGCGCTCTTAAGAACGAGACGGCTCTTGTATTTACCAATAGTACTAAGGCGGCTAATTGGGTTATTCCCTCGAAGCTTGAGAATGTTCAGTTTCTCGTAGTCGGCGGCGGCGGTGGCGGTGGCGCTGATACTTGCGCGTCTGACGCATACTCCGGCGGCGGCGGTGGCGGCGGTGGCGGTGTAGTTACTGGCCTTGTTTCGTTCGCTGAGAAATCTTATGTCACTATTACTGTAGGTAAGGGCGGTGCTGGCGGTACTGAGGAAACGAAGTACAATAGTCAATACGGTGCGTCAGCTTCGGGTGGCAATAGTATGTTTATAACTAGTGATGGACTTAGGGCGACTGCGTTTGGCGGTGGCGGCTCAGGCGGCATTAGCGGCGGAGTAAAAGTTCGCACTACAGTTGAATCTGGTCCAGCGGGCGGCTCAACGGCTGGAGGTCGTGGAAAGTTAGAGAATAGTGTTTTAGTTGCGGGACCTGTCGCTACGGCAACTAAAGGTGAAGTCGTCGGCATAACCATTTATGGAACGATGGGTAGTAACGGTGGTGAGAGTGTTGATGATTATGCTGGTGCCGGCGGCGGCGGCGCTATGGGTAAGGGCGGCGATACAACCGGGGATGCTGCTAATGGCGGACCTGGCTATGAGTCTAATATTACTGGTACACGTGCTGTTTATGGTTCAGGCGGCGGCGGATCTGTTATTACTGGTGTCGGTGGCTTAGGCGGCGAAGGCGCTGGTAATGGTAATAGTTCGGCTGGTGCTTCTGGTACTGATGGCTTAGCTAACCAGGGCGGCGGCGGCGGCGCTGGTGGACGTGGTGATTTAGATAGCGTTACCAAAGGCGGTAATGGCGGCTCTGGCATCGTTGTTTTGCGCTATGTCGATCCGACTAGTGCGCCCGTCGATCCTGAAAATCCCGATATTAAGCTTATCGCGGAACCTGCTGTAATTCCTAATCTCGTATTCAATGGTAATGAGCAAAATGGCGTTATAACTGGTGAGGGGTATACTCTTTCTGGCGTAACTAAGGCTGAAGCCGCCGGTACATACGAGGCTATCGCGACACTTAAGACGGGTTATAAGTGGCTTGATGGAACGACTGAAGCTAAGACGATCAGCTGGTCGATCGCCAAGTTTACGAACATTTGGACGATTGAACCTTCGATTAGCTTAGCATCTTGGATTACGGGCGCGACACCTGGCGAGTTGAATATGGGTGTAGCTAAGTTCGGTACGGTTATTGCGACGATGAACGGCGCGGCATTTACTGA
>JAGCJE010000177.1 GCA_017648225.1 Kiritimatiellia bacterium
CGATGCTGTCAATATCGCATCGGGAATGTGGTTCGTGCCCAAGTATGTCTCTGGCGAAGACATCGGGGCCGTGCTGCCGCTAAGTACGTTCGCGACGTTTCTTTCGTTTCCGCTTTTCGCATTCGCCATGACCGCGATGAAAGAGTCGGCGGTTCTTTCGGCGGCGGGCGAAAAAGGGCGGCTTAAAAGTCTTCTTTCGGGAGTTTTCACTGCCGCTGGTGCGGCCGTTGTACTTGGGCTTTTCGCTGCGGCATTTCTGATGCCGAGGTTTATGGGTTTAATCGGTATAAGCGGCGGCGGTGCTGGGTTCGCTGTTGTCGCAGCGGCGTTTTTAGGCTGTGTCGCGCCTGTCTATACGGACGTTCTTCAGGCCACAAAACGGTTCAGAGCGCTCGGATTGATTGAAATCGGCGCGTCGGCGGTGAGATTTGCGGTTATGGCGGCTCTTATGCCGATCAGGGCGCTTCTCGGGTATTTTTCCGGTCAGGCGGCGCAGCCGATCTCGCGGATTTTTCTTAGCCTCTTCGCGCTGCGCAGGGAACTGAAGGTTAAAAGCGAGAGCTACTGGAACAGGGGAAACTTAAAAAGGTTCTCCGCTCTATTCTCTCTCATACTCGTCTATCAGGCCGTACCTATGGCGGTTGCGCTTCTGGAGCAGTATGTCATCCGCACTTCAATGAGCGCGCGGGATTCGGCGGGCTATTACATGGCGTCGAGATTTTCGGATTTTCTTTTTTACTTTACATTCCCGCTGCTCATCGTTTCGTTTCCTTATACGGCTCTTTCTCGCGAAAGACGCTCGCGTATGAAATACGTTTTATCCTGTTCCGCGATAACACTTGCCGTAGCGCTTTTGGCGGCGGCGCTGTACGGTTTTTGCGGCCCTCGGCTGTTGGCGCTTATGCCCAACGGCGCCGAATACGCCCAGTACGCCTATCTGATGCCGCATCTGACGCTCGCGGCCGCGCTTACCTCCGTGCAGGTTTTCGCGACCAACGCCGAGGTTTCGGTCGGAGATTTCCGTTTTTTCAAATGGTTTATACCTCTTCATACCGTGTATGCCGCCGCTTTCGCGGCAGCTGCGCATATGGGTGCAATCGGAAATCCTTCGAGCCTTCTCGTTTGGTTCTGGTCTCTGGCCTTCGCCCGTACGTTACTTTCAATTAAGATAATTTGTAACCGTTAGCCGTTACAGGTGCATTTATGGTATAATTATGTAAAATCAACTTGAGAATAAAACACTCATTTTTACCTACAGCAAACAGAAAAGGAGTCTGAAATGAAAAAATTATTGATTATCCTTTGTGGCGTCGCTTTGACTTTGACGGGTGCCGCTCAAGATGCGCCTAAGGCGGAGGGCGATAAACCCGCGGTGAAGGCCGAGGGTGACAGGCCGGGCGTCAAGGCTGAAGAGGGCGCGTCGAGACCTTCCGCGGAGGCGCGTCAGCAGCGTCAGCGTATGCGTCGCGAGGGAATGAGAAACCGCCAGAGACCCGTGACGTTCGCTATAGACGAGAAGACCACGAGCGAGCAGATCGAGGCGTTTAAAAAGGAAGTGTGCGCCAAGATCGACGAAGCCGCCAAGGCTTATGCCGCTCAGGAGGGTGAGAAGAAGTCTCCTAAAAACATCATTCTTTTTGTAAATGACCGTCCGAACCGTGCACGCTATGAGGGAATGCGCGAGGGCGGTATGCGTCGTGGCCCCCGCGACGGTGTGCGCCGCGGTCCTCGTGAAGGCGGCGATCGCGGTCCTCGCGAGGGCGGTGACCGTCCCGCCGCGTCCGCAGAGGCGAAGAAATAATTTTAAAACAGAAATATAACGAAAGGATTGTTTAGGATGAAAATTCTGGTAACCGGCGGCGCCGGCTTTATCGGCAGCCACACCGTCGTTGAGCTTTTGAACGCCGGGCATGACGTGGTTGTAGTCGATAATCTATGCAACAGCTCTAAGAAGTCGCTCGCACGCGTCAAGAAGATTACGGGCAGGGACGTGACGTTCTATAAAATCGACATCCGCGACGAGAAGAAGCTCAATGCGATGCTCGACAAGGAAGCGCCGTTCCAGGCGACGATCCATTTCGCCGCGCTCAAGGCCGTCGGCGAATCGACTAAGATTCCGCTCAAGTACTACAACAACAACCTCGGCGGAACGTTTACGCTTTTAAAGTGCCTCGCAGACCACAACTGCAAGAACATCGTATTCTCGAGCTCGGCTACGGTTTACGGCGATCCCGCCTCGGTGCCGATCCGCGAAGACTTCCCGACACCCGGCTGCACTAACGCATACGGCTGGACGAAGCTTATGATGGAGCAGGTTTTCAAGGACGTCCAGAAGGCGGATCCCGAGTGGAACGTCATTCTTCTTCGCTACTTCAACCCGATCGGTGCTCATAAGTCCGGTCTTATCGGCGAGGATCCCGCGGGCATTCCGAATAACCTCCTTCCGTTCGTCGCCCAGGTCGCCATCGGCCGCCGCGAAGAACTCAGCGTTTTCGGCAACGACTATCCGACTCCCGACGGTACGGGCGTGAGAGACTACATCCACGTCGTCGATCTCGCCATCGGACACCTGAAGGCCATCGAGAAAATCGAGAAGGAGCCTAAGCTCGGACTCAAGGTCTACAACCTCGGTACGGGCAACGGCTATTCCGTTCTTCAGATCGTCAAGGCGTTCGAGAAGGCTTCCAAGAAGCCCGTCCCCTACAAGATCTGCCCGCGCCGCCCCGGCGATATCGCCGAGTGCTGGGCCGATCCCTCGCTCGCCGCCGCAGAACTCGGCTGGAAGGCCGAACGCGGCATCGAAGAGATGTGCAAGGACGCATGGCGCTGGCAGAAGAAGAACCCCTACGGGTTTAATAAGCCCAAAAAGGCTTGAAGAGTACATATTAGAAAAAGCGGCGAAAACAAGTGACGGCGCTTGATTACATTCTGAACGGACTTGAAGCCGAGCTGCAGCTTGAACGCGAGCTCGGTGTCCGTTTTGTCGAATGTGATAGAAGTGTGCTCGAGCCCGTCGCCGCCGCGCTTCCGCCACGCGTGGAGGTTAAGGCGAGCGAACCCGCCGGTGCGAGAGCGGTGCCGGCGGCAGTTCCAGATAAAGCGCCGCTTCCGTCCTCCGCGAGGACAGCGGGAATCGTAGCGGAGGCTGCGCCCCGTGGGACGGGAAAGCGATTTGATTTCGTCTTCCTTCATGAGAAGCCGCTTTCTCCGAAGGGTGCGGAGATGATTTCAAAAATCACCGCCGCGCTGAGGACTACCGCCGAGCTTGCCCCCGTGGTGGATTCTTCACCGTTGCCCGAGGCGAGGATATATGTCGTTCTCGGCTCGCTCGCTCTCAGGAAGTGGTTTCCCGAAATAAAGGCCGCTCCGGGAATGTGGGTCAAGACACGCAGCGGGTGCGATGTCCTCGTGACTTATTCGCCCGAGTATATTTTAAGATTTGGAACAGTCACGCCCGCCGTCGAGAAAATTAAAAAAGACATGTGGGTTTCACTTAAGGCTGTCGCTCAGAGGGCGGCCCAGATAAGATAAAGGACCTTTTTATGCTGAACGAAAAATGCGAGATACTTGTTCACGATGAGCTTGCTGCCGGTTACAGGCTTTTGGTCGTCAAAGCTCCTGAAATGGCGCCGCAGCTTGTGCCGGGCCAGTTCGTTCACGTGAAGGTTCCCGCTCTCGAGAAGAGCGCTTTGAGGCGTCCTTTCTCGGTATTCAACGCCGAGGACGGCAAGGTTTATATCCTTTACAAGACCGTCGGTAGGGGAACTGCCGCGCTCAACGCTGCCAAGGTCGGCGAGACGCTTGAAATAATAGGACCCCTTGGACACGGCTTCCCCGTAAAGTGCGACGGGGCGGCATTGCTTGTCGGCGGCGGCTATGGAGTCGCCCCGCTTTATTTTCTCGCCAAGCGCCTTATCGCTTCGGGTTGGAAGGGGCGGCTCGCGGTTTTTGTCGGCGGGCGTACCAAAACCGATCTTCTAGCCGTCGAGGAATTCAGGTCGCTCGGCGTAGAGCTTCATCTCGCGACAAACGACGGCAGCGAAGGTGTTAAAGGCCTAGTGACCGATCCCTTAGACGATGAAATTATAAAAATTCGCGAGGCTGGTGGAAAATTTGAACTTTTCGCTTGTGGCCCCGATCCGATGCTAAAGGCGGTTGCGTTAAGAGCTACAGGAACTAAGTCGAAAGGCTGGATTTCGATGGATCGCCACATGATCTGCGGAGTCGGCGCGTGTTACGCGTGCATTCAGAAAACCGTTCGCGGAAATTCGCGATGCTGCATCGAGGGTCCCGTCTTCTCGGCGGAGGATCTTGTCTGGGAATGATGTTGTCGCGGAATAGCAAGGGAGTGAAAAAATGATAGATACTAAAGTTAATCTCGGTGGTCTTGAAATGGCAACTCCGCTCACGACGGCGAGCGGGACTTTCGGTTACGGTAGCGAATACGTCGGGGCCGTCGATTACTCCAAGCTCGGTGCTGTTACCGCAAAGGGTATCCGCGTCGACGCATGGCCCGGCAATCCCATGCCGCGTCACTGTGAAGTTCCGGGCGGCCTCGTGAACGCGATCGGCCTTCAGGGTACGGGCGTAAAACACTTTCTCGACATTACCGTTCCGTGGTATGCTGACTCGGTAGGCGAGACCGTCAGCGGCAAGGCTCCGCCGATGATCGTCAATATTTGGGGCGGAAGCGTCGACGAATACGCTGAAGTCGCCCGCAGGCTCGATGAATACGCTCTCGCTAATCCCGGCTCTCCTGTCGCGGCGCTCGAATGCAATGTGAGTTGCCCAAATGTAAAGGCGGGAGGTCATACGTTCGGACAGGATCCCGCGGTTTTGAACGGACTTGTCGCAGAGGTGAGAAAAGCGACGACGCTCCCTCTTATCGTGAAGCTTGCTCCGAACGTTCCTGACATCCGTCCATACGTCAAGGCGTGCGAGGACGGGGGAGCTGATGCACTCGCTCTCATAAACACGATTCCCGCGATGGTCATCGACATCGAGAAGCGCAAGCCTGTTCTTGCCAATCGAACGGGCGGGCTTTCGGGGCGCGGAATCCATCCTGCTGCCGTGAAGGTCGTCTACGACGCGTATAGGGCGACTAAACTTCCGATTCTCGCTATGGGCGGAGTTTACGAGGCGAAGGACGCGATCGAGTTTATGCTCGCGGGGGCGACAGCGGTCGCGCTCGGTACAGTGCTCTTCACCGACCCCGCCGCCGTGAGCGACGTTTACGACGGAATGGTTTCCTACTGCGAACGTCACGGGTTTAAATCGATGTCCGCTCTGACGGGCGCGCTGGAGGGTTAAATGTCGAAGTTGACGCTTTACATTCTGCGCGAGTTTATCGTTCCGCTCTTCTACTGTCTCGTCGGATTCATCGGGATATATATTCTTTTTGAATTGTTCGGGTCGTTCTCAAGGCTTTTGGGGTCGGATCTTTCTTTCAAGGAATGCGTTCTTTATTTCGGCGGTTATCTCTCCCCGTTCTTCCATTATCTCGCGTCGGCCGCGATGATGCTGGCGACGCTCTACACGATGTGGAATTTCTGCCGTCATTCCGAACTTACCGCGATGCGCGCAAGCGGCATAAGCCTTTTCGCCATAGTAAAGCCGCTTCTTTTCGCTGGTGCGATGATGGGGCTTTTCATCGCGTGGGTCAGCGAGTCCTATATGCCGGAATACGCCCAATGGGCGAAGAAGATAAAGTCGGAGCGCTTTGGCACCAAGAAGGGGTCCGAAAACGACGCTTTTTCATTCAATAACACGCATGAAAACAGAGTATGGATGGTCTCAGGCGGTGCGAACAGAGATTATACGGAGCTTACCGGTGTATCCGTTGATCAGGAGAGCGCAGAAGGTGTGATGCTCTACAACATTAACGCCGAAAAGGCGTCGTTCCTTGACGGGGAGTGGTGGTTCGTAAATCCCAAGATCCAGCATTATTCCAACGGCAGCCAATGCGCGTCGCCGACGCCTGAAATCGACGCGTTGACTCTTCGCGCTTTTCCCCAGTTCAAAGAGCGTCCCGAAGATATCCGCATGCAGCAAAGTAATCCGAAATATCTTTCCGTTAGAGAAAAGCTGCGTCACGTTGAAATAAACAGAAATCTAACCGACGAGGCCAGGCGTGAGTTCAGTTACGACGCGTGGGCTCAGGCGTTGGCGCCTTTCTCGTGCATCATCGTGATGCTCTTCACGATCCCTGCCGGAATCACATCGGGCAGACAATCGGTTTTCGAAGGGATTCTGGGTTCGATCGGAATGTTCTTTGTCTTTCACGGTCTTTCGATTGCCTGCATGGTGCTGGTAAGATGCAATCTCCTCTCACCGGTTCCTGCGGCGTTTATCCCTGTCGCGCTCTTTTTGGCCGTCGGAATTTTCTTCTTCCACAACACGCTTAAGTCAACATTGAGTCTAATGGGCTCTTATGTCGCTCTTTTCGCGTTCTACGTGGTGACTGCCGCGCTTCTCGTTTCCAAGGCTGGCTTAGGATTTTCCGCATCCCATCTTATCGCGTTTCCGCTGCCGTTGGCGGCTGCGGTTCTGTGTACGCTGAGATTCCGCTCGAGAGTGTGAGAAATCCTGAAATAATTTTCGAGGATCCCGATATCGTCGTTGTCGGCAAGCCGGCGGGAATGATAGTTCATTCCGCTCCGGGGCATGCCGATAATTCGCTCGCGGATCATCTCGCGAAGACGAGACCGGGAATGTACGGCTGCGGCAGCCGCGAGCGTCCGGGCGTCGTCCATCGTCTTGATATCGGCACCAGCGGAGTTATGGTTTTCGCAAAGACGCCGCGAGCCTACCGCGCGCTTCGCGAGGCGTTCGAATCCCACGGACGTGTCCGAAAGACGTATCTCGCCGTTCTGCACGGAGCCCCGAAGACGAAAACGGGGCGGATTGAAAACACGATCGGCCGCAAGCCGTGGGATCCGAAGCGCATGGCCGTCGATGTTCCAGACGGAAAAAGGGCGGTGAGCGAGTGGACGGTTCTCGCTAAAAAGTCCGGCGTTTCGCTTGTTGAGTTCGTCATCGAAACGGGCCGCACCCATCAGATCCGCGTTCACGCGGCCGATCTCGGCTGTCCTATCGTCGGGGATGAGCTTTACGGCGACGCGGCTATGGACCGTCGTCTGCGCGTAAGGCCGACTCGCGCATTGCTTCATGCGGTGATGCTGTCATTCCCTCATCCCGCAACGGGTAAAATCGTCGAGTTCGCCGCCGAGCCGCCCGCCGATATCGTCTACGCGATACCCTGACTTTCTGCGGCTGGAATACTCCCGCCTTTGCCGTCTTTCGTTTTCCTGCACAACGGAATGAATAGACTGCGCAGATAAAGCGGTTGACTATCTCGATAAGGATTGGGTATACTGTTTTCGCTGTATTGCGGTTTCTTTTGCAATTCTATAGGCTATAGGATAATGCCGCTGGCAGCGATATGAAACTTTCTTTCCGTCCGTGAGCGCGGCGAACGAACGGGATGCCAATGAAAAGGAAAATAATATGTCGGTAAAAAAAACAGTTCTTGCATTTACGGGGGTTGCGCTTTGCGCAGTATCGTCCGCCGCACCTCTCAAGGCCGATTTCTCGAAGGAGACGGGGCGCGTGAACCGTGCTCTTCACTCGTCCGGCTTCGCTCCGATGGTAACGAGCACAAATAAGGCGAAACTCGCTGCGGAACTTAAGGAATTCAATTTCGATTATACGAGAACGCATGACTTAGCTCTCATAAGTTCCGGTCAGCGTATTGTTGATACTCACTTTATTTTCCCCTTGGAGCATTTGGACGCGAAGGATCCGAAGAACTACTATTTCGCTCCGACCGACTATCAGTTGGATCTTATCAGGAAGAACGGCAACAAGATCTTTTACCGTCTTGGAACTTCGATCGAGCATTCTGGGCCGACTGTGCATTTCAATACTCTCATCCCGAAGGATTTTGATAAAACCGCCGAGGTTTTCGCGGGCACGGTCCGCCATTACACGAAGGGTTGGGGTGACGGTTTTAACTGGGATGTTAAGTATTGGGAGCTTTGGAATGAGCCTGACGGCGTAAACAACATGTGGTGTCTGCCTGAAGGAGACGGAACCAGGGGCACTCCTGAGTTTGCGAAGCGCGATAAGATTCGCCGCGATCTTTTCTGCAAGTTTTTCGTTACCTGTCTTAAGCGCCTTAAGAGCGAATTCCCGGAATGCAAGTTCGGCGGTCCCGCGATGTGCTCCGCGAGCGGACGCAGTCTGGAGTGGTTCAAGAGCCTCCTCGCGGCATGCAAAGAGGCCGGAGTCGCGCCGGATTTCATGTCATGGCATTATTACGGTTACAGTGTCGAAAAAATCATTGCCGACGCTGAGAACATGCGTAAACTGTGTGACTCGTACGGATTTAAGGATTGCGAACTCATCATCAACGAATGGCATTATCTCGGTCCTTACGGTTGGGGCGGTCTGAGAAACTTCGACGCCAAGACATTGAAGCGCGTCTGGTCGGGCCCTGGCTCGCATAACGGTATTGACTCTTCCTGTTTTTCTCTTTCAGTGCTTTCGCGTCTTCAGACCTCCAAATATGATCAGGCGTATTTCTACGGTTGCCGCCATACGGGCGCGTGGGGGTACAAGGATGGACACAACAATAAATACACCGTTTATTACGCGCTTAAACTTTTTGGCTCCATCATGAAGGAGTGCAATAAACTTTGCGCATCGTCCAATGACGGTACGGTTACTACTTTAGCGACGAAAAAGTCCGACGGTAAGGAAGGTTGGCTTCTCATTTCCGACTACGGCGGGAAGGGCGATACGATCGAGGTTGATGTTTCTGGTGTAAGCGGTGTCGCTTCAGCGGTGATCCTCGACCACGAACGCAATATCGCGCCGGTTGCCGTTACGTTCGACAAGGGTAAACTTACGCTTAAAAAACATATCAAGGGCTCCGCCGCGTTTCTAGTGAAGTTCAATCTCTAATTAGATGGCGGTAAGTTTAGAATATGAACTGGCGTTAGGCGGCTCGGTGATCGGCGTTGACGAGGCCGGTCGCGGGCCGCTCGCGGGCGGAGTGTTCGCGGGCGCCGTTTATGTGCCGCTTGATTTGGCCGCCGGACTTTTAGATGGTGCGTGGAGCGGGATTAACGACTCTAAAAAACTGTCGGAGAAAAAGCGGGACTCTCTCGCCGAGGTCATAAAATCGACCGAGGGCTGCATTTGGGCCGTCGCGAGCGCGTCACCTGCCGAAATCGACAGGTTAAATATTTTAAGAGCGACCCATGTCGCGATGAGACGTGCGGCGAAAGCCGTTTATGATAGAGCGCTCGAGTCGGTGAAAGGCGACGCGATTACGGTTCTTGTTGATGGGCTTGCCGTTGACGGCTTTGAGTGTCCTTCGCGAAATCTCGTAAAGGGCGACGCCAAATCGCTTTTGATCGCCGCCGCTTCTATTTTGGCGAAGACTGCGCGGGATGCGGATTGCTTGCGTCTTGAAGCGGAATATCCCGGGTACGGTTTTGCGAAGCACAAGGGATATCCGACAAAAGCTCACCTCGCGGCGCTTGCGAAGTTAGGGCCCTGCCCCGAGCATCGGCGGAGCTTCGGCCCAGTCGCGCAAGGCGAACTTTTTGAGCTTTCTTAAGAATAGAATGACGGTAGAGGGGGATTTTGCTATGGCTTGCAAGGTAATGGGTATTGTAAATGTCACGCCTGATTCATTTTCGGACGGGGGGAAGTATTTTTCGCCTGAAGAGGCCGTAAGGCGGATAAAAAACCTGATTGCTGACGGTGCGGATATTATAGATATTGGAGCAGAGTCCACCAAGCCTGGCGCTGTGCCGTTAAGCTGGGAAGACGAATGGTCGCGTTTAGAACCCGTTCTAACCCTCTTGAAGGGGTCTGTCCCCGTTGGGGGAACGGGGACTGTCCCCATTTCGGTCGATACGTATCATCCGGAGACGGCTGAGCGGGCGATGGCTCTCGGAGCTAAGATCATTAACTGCGTATACGAGGGGACTGTCCCCGATATGTTGAGGATATGTGCTAAAAACGAGGCGGAACTTGTAATTCCTGCGAAGTTTTTGGGGACTGTCCCCATGGGAAAGAGGGGGACTGTCCCCGTGGAACGGTTGGGGACTGTCCCCGTTTATCTTGATCCGATGATCGGGTTCGGGACGACGCGCGAGGAGGATTTGGAGCTTTTAAGATCGATCCCCGAATTGGCTAAGCGCGGGAGGGTTCTCGTAGGCGCGAGTCGCAAACGTATCGTTAAAAAGCTCACGGGCGAGAAGATGACCGGCAAGAATCTCGGAGGCAACCTGGGAGTTTCGGTTTGGGCGGCGATGAACGGTGCGAGCGTCGTGAGAGTTCATGACGTCAAGGAGACGGTTCAGGCGTTGAAGGTGATTGATGCTCTGAAGGGTTGATGATGGAATTTGTCGCGATAGATTTTGAAACGACCGGCTACGATTCCGGCGGCAAAAACGAGCCTTGGCAGCTCGGCGCGGCGATCGTCAGCGATTTTAAAATCATTGAAACGCGTGAATGGTTCTTCGGAACGCCTCTTACGCCGGACTTTGAGCCGCTGATGGACCAATGGGAGAGTTTTTATCCCGTTCTCGCCGGAAAAAGGTTAGTCGCTCACAATATCGCCTGTGAAAAAACCGTTTTGACGCGTATTGCTCCGCTTACAAAATGGGGACCGTGGGTCGATACGTTGAAGCTGGCGAAGGCCCGATATCCTAAACTTCCGAGTTACGCTCTCGGAGATTTGTGCGGAATGTTCGGCTGCGTGCCTCAAATGCCCGGGCGCACGTGGCATGACGGGCTTTATGACGCGGTCGCCTGCGCAATGCTGGCCATGAGGCTTGCCGTATGAAAACACTTTGGACTTTATTTTGGGAAATGTTTAAAATCGCGCTGACCGTGATCGGCGGCGGATATGCAATTCTCGCTGTGGCCGATGAAGTGTTTTCAAAAAAGCTCAAGTGGACCAAAGAAGGGGAGGTTATCGAACATCTTCCGATTTTTCAGATGGTTCCCGGCATCATCGCTGGTAATACGGCCATATATGTCGGACGAAAGGTTGCGGGATTACCGGGAGCGATTGCTGCTCTGACCGGTGTATTTCTTCCGAGTGTCATTGTTTTTTCGATAGTTTGCGCGGGCTACAGTTTGATTCCTTTCGGGAACACTTATCTGGATGCCGCGTTTCTCGGTCTTCGCGCCGCGTTGACCGGCATAATCGCCGCGATGATAGTGAGAGGCTGGAAAAAAAGCGTTGATGGCGCCTACGCATTTATTTTGATGCTTGGAGCCCTTATGGCGATCGGGCCTTTAAAGGTGAATCCGGCTCTTGTCGTAGCTGCGGCAGCCATTCTCGGAATTGCCGTGCGCTTTATTCGGAGTGAGAGCGGCGCGGCTAAAACGCGAAAGTTTCTTTCGTCGTTCTGGCTTATGCCGCTCGTGTTTTTGAAGTATGGGATTATCGCTTTTGGCGGCGGATACGTGCTCGTTCCCGTCTATATCGGCGATTTTGTCGGTAAAACGGCTCCTTTTCTCCAGTTGACGGAGCGTGAGTTCGCCGATGTAATGGCGCTTACCCAGATGACGCCGGGACCGATAGCGGTAAATTGCGCCACTTTTTTCGGATATCGGCTGGGCTTTGCGGAAATGGGGACAGTCCCTGGGGCGGTTTTGGGGGCTTTTATCGCGACGTTTTGTCTTTTGATCCCTGGCGCGATACTTCTTTATATTGCGCTCGGATCCCTCGAAAAGTTCAAGTCGAGCCGAGTTGTTCAGGGAATCCTCTCAGGTGTAAAGCCAGTTACAATTGCAATGATGCTCAACGCCTTATGGGCGTTTGCGATGATGAGCGTATGGTCGGGTGGCGATAAATTTTTCGGAGTTGATCCGACAGGTTTACTGTTGGTGGGTTTTGCCATGATCGCGATGCTTAAGCGCACGATGGGTGTCGTAATGCTTATTGTCGCATGTGCGGGAATGTCTGCGGCCGTCCGTTTTGGCCTCGTATTCTTTGCCGGATGATCCTTTTTTGGACAGTAACAGTTGAATTGCGTCAATCATATATGGTAAACTCTCAAACATGAAAAAAACATCTTCCTTATCCGTTGTGCTGGCGGCTTTGTCCAGTTTTGCTGTTGCAAAAACCGAAACCGTTAAAATCAATCCGGGCGAATATTGGTGGGGTATGGCGACTACCGCGGGTACCGAACTTCCCGTGACGGCCGAGACCGGATATTTTTCCCGTGACATCAGAGCCGAGAACTATTCCAACCAGGCGGTACCTCTTCTCGTTTCCAGCAGGGGCAGATATATCTGGAGCGACAAGGCGTTCAAGTGCACCGCGACAAACGGCAATTTCATCATCGAAAGCGAAGCTCCTCTGAAGGTTGTTCAGGCGGGCAAAACTCTTCGCGAGGCTTTTCTCGCCGCGTCAAAGGCTCACTTCCCGCCGAGCGGCAAAACGCCGGATCTCGCCCTCATCGAAAAGCCCCAGTGGAATACCTGGGTTGAGCTTACCTACAACCAGAACCAGAAGGACATTCTCGCTTACGCGAAGGCCATCGGCGATAACGGCTTCCCTCAGGGCGGCGTCATTATGATCGACGACACCTGGCAGTTCGGCTACGGCATTTGGGAGTTCGATCCTCGCCGATTCTCCGATCCCAAGAAGATGTGCGATGAGCTCCACGCGCTCGGTTATAAGGTTATGCTTTGGGTATGTCCGTTCGTTTCGATGGATTCGCCCGGCTACCGCGAAATGGCGCTCGGCCTCAAGGACGCCGGCGTCAAGTGCGAGAAGGGCGGACTCATTCTTGGCGATGACGATGAGCCTGTTGCCGCGAAGTGGTGGAACGGCAAGTCGGCGACGATTGACTTCTCAGATCCTCTCGGTGCCGCGTGGTTCGCGCGTCAGCTTTCTAAGCTTGAGAAGGAGTATGGCGTCGACGGCTGGAAGCTTGATGCCGGTGATACCGAATCGTATAAGAAGGAGTGGAAGACCAAGGGTAACTTCAGCCCGTCGGAGATGTGCGAGGCATACGCGAAAATTGGCCTTCAGTTCCCGCTCAACGAATATCGCGGATGCTTCAAGATGGGCGGTCAGCCTATCGTTCAGCGTCTTTGCGACAAGGGGCATAACTGGAGGGCCGTTCAGCAGCTCGTTCCCGATATGATCTCCTGCGGACTTCTCGGCCACCCCTTCGTGTGCCCCGATATGATCGGCGGCGGCAGCTGGATGGCGTTCGCTCCCGATGCGCCCACGCCGTTCGATCCCGAACTCTTTGTCCGTTCCGCCCAGGCTCATGCGCTCTCGCCGATGATGCAGTTCTCGGCGGCTCCCTGGCGTATGCTCAAGGGTGAGTATCTCGATGCGATCCGCAAGGCCGCGTGGACGCGCATGAAGTTCGCCGACCGCTATGTCGCTCTTGCCAAGGAGTGCGCCAAGACGGGTGAGCCTATGCTCCGCAATATGGAGTACAATTATCCCGGCTACGGCTGGGAGGATGTGATGGATCAGTTCATGATGGGCGATTTCCTTGTTGTCGCACCTCAGTGCGTCAAGGGTGCCAAAGACCGCAAGGTTATGATTCCGCCCGGCAAGTGGCGCGGGGACGACGGAGCCGTTTATGTAGGTCCGCGTGTGATTACTACGCCTACGCCTCTTGATCGTATTCCGTATTTCGAGCGCGTTAAGTAATAATAAAACCGCTTTGTATGTCTGCTGGTTTCGCATCTGAATTGCTGGAGTTTGCGATGCTTCTCGCGTTCGGCTTTTCATGGCCGTTCGCGATCTGGCGGACATACAAGGCGAAACGGGTAGACGGAAAGTCGCCCCACTTCATGATGATAGTCATCTTCGGCTATATGTGCGGTATTTCGGCGCACCTGGTCGAGGGGACAAAGCTCTGGCTGTGCGCCGTTTATCTGATTGACATGAGCCTTGTCGCGACGGATCTTGCGCTTTATTTTCATTACTCGCGTAGAAATTCAAAATGAAACTGTACGTAGCGACCCACAATCAGCACAAGCTTCGCGAGATAGCGGAGATACTTCCCGAGTTTGAAATCGTAGCCGACGACCCTGCCGGAGCGGAAGAAACCTCCAGCGAGTTTATCGGCAACGCGTTTATAAAGGTTCGCGCGATCGCTTCAAAGCATCCCGGCGAATGGTGCATGGCCGACGACTCCGGACTTGAGGTCGCCGCCCTCGGCGGCGCGCCCGGCGTGAGGAGCGCGCGCTACGCCGGAGGTGACGGCGATACACCCGCCAATAACGCTCTTCTTTTGAAAAATCTCGAGGGCATAGAGGACCGCAAGGCAAATTTCACCTGCGCCATCGCGCTTATCGATCCCGACGGACGCGAGCATTCGGCAATCGGAAAATCCTTCGGAAGGATCGCGGAAAAAGCTTCGGGGATTGAGGGCTTCGGCTACGATCCGCTTTTCATCCCCGACGGTTATTTCAGATCGTTCGCGGAACTTTCGGCCGGAGAGAAAAATGCGATTTCCCATCGCGGTAGAGCCCTTGAAAAGGCTCGCGGGATTATCCGTTCGGTTAAGAAGCCGTCGCTCAAGTCGTGGCTGAGGCTTTTCAGATTCGTCAACATTCCGACAGTCCCCGGCGATATTCTCGTCGGCGCGGCGGCGGCGGTCACGGCGCTCGGCGATGGAATCTATTCGCCGGTGAAACTTGCCGCTGCGGCGGCCGCCTCCGTATTCTTTTATCTTTTCGGTCTGGTCGATAACGATATAGTCGGCGCCAAGACCGATGAAAACCGTCCGATCGCGGACGGCGAAATATCGCTTGCGGCGGCGCGTGTAGCCCGCGGGTTGTTTTGGGCCGCGGCGGTCGCTTTGGGATATTGCTTTGAACTTCCTCATCCGTGGTGGATCGTTTCTTTTGCGCTGCTGTGCTCGATAATCGTCTACAACAGGACGAAACGTTCGCTCGTCATGGGGCTTTGCAGAGCGCTGAACGTTCTTTCGGGTGCGGTTGTGTTTTTGAGCGGTTTTGAGGTACAGGGGGCGCGGCTATTTATTTTTGTTGGAATCGTATCGTTTATCTGGCTTCTCTACGTTTCGTATTTGACGTATTACGCGTCCGATGAAAACAGGTATCCTTCGAAAAAGCCCTTTGTCAGGCTCTTGATCGCGATGATAGTCTATCTGCAGCTTTTAGCCCTTATCGTTTTTGCGGTTTCCTTCCCGCCGTCGACACCGATTCGGCACATGCTTTTCGCGGGAGCGGGACTCCTCATCACGCTCAGGGTTTTCAAATTTCTCATGCGGGACGTTAGTGCGACATGATAACGCCGCTTGTTCTTGTTTTCGCGGTGGGGATTTGATAAAATAATACCGTTTTTCACAATAAAGAGGAAATAACAATGGTCTACTCGACAGAGGTACAACATCAGTGCCCTCTTATGAAAGGGTGCAATCACGGTCCCGCGCCGATTCCTGAAGAGGGTAAGTGGGTGCAGGCTAAGCAAATTAAAGA
>JAGCJE010000178.1 GCA_017648225.1 Kiritimatiellia bacterium
GTATAGTTGGCGATATTCAGCTTGGAGCCAGATTTGAACTCTACGGAACCGGCAAACGTAACGCCTCCGCCAACCGAAAGGGTCGTACCTTCCGAAACTGTTGTTGTGCCCGTGTATTCTTGATTCGCCGAAATTGTCGTCGTACCGAAACCGGAGAATGTCATTCCGCCAACGCCTCTCATCTTCTGGGCAATGCTTATATTCATGCCGTTATTGTCGATCGTGCCGCCGTTCGCGCCGACATTGACGGTCATCCGGTCGCTCGACTGGATGAGCGTCGCTGCCGCACCGGCCTTTAGAGTGCCGCCGTCGAATTTAACCGTGCCCGTGCCGTGGTCGGCACATCTTACGGTACTCGCTGCGAGCGTGCCGCCCGTCCCGAGATTGACAGTGGCGGCGCCTGCGTCCGAATGGCTCCAGCCAAAAACGAGTTCCGTGCCAATGGTCGCCGTGCCGCCATCGGAGACATTGAGCGTTCCACTGCCGGAATGTATCGAAAGCGCCATGCTGGCCTTGACATTGAATACGCCGCTGTTCGTGACCGTGAGCGTACCGGCACCGTAAGAACCGATTGAAATAAACGGTGCACCACTGCCCGCGCGCGAGACGGACACCGTTCCCGCCGCAACTATCATGTCTGTAGAAGCCGCGTCATCTAATGATGCCTGTGCGCCTACATTGATGTAGCCGGTGAATGTCAAGTTACCCGATTCGTTGACGAATGTCGTGTTCGCGCCGGCTGCGCGTCCAATGCGGTTCACGCCGCTGTGCGTCCAGTCGACGCCCGCCTTGCAGACGACAGAGGTGACGTTGGGAACATTCCCAAAATTGAATTCCGAAGACGGGTTTGCAAGGCCCGCACCGTCCTCGAAACGAAGCGTGACGGGCTTTGCAGGGGCGTCACCAAGCGTCAGCTTCGACCAGTCAAGCGTAGTGCCTTCGCCAGACATCACGAGCGTTCCTTCTGAAAGCACCGTAGCGTCAGAGCGCGGCGAACCGAGGACGAGAGTTCCTGCGCCAGTCTTTTCAAGCGGACCGGCAGTGGGCGCGGAGATTGTGCCAGTGACATCTTGGACGACTGTGACAGACGGGACGGTAAGGACGCCAGAGCCGGTGATTGTGGCATTGGCGTTGAACTCGAGAGAGTTAGCCGTCGCGTTGGCATCGAGCGTCACCGTGGCACCGGCAGTCGAGAAGATGGCGTTATTGTAGTCATACCACGAAGAAGCCGCGTTGTCGTAAGTCCAAACATTCTTATTCCACCAATTCGCGGCATCTTCGCTATTCCAAGTGAAATCCTGTCCGCTCGGCGCGGCGAGCTCGAAGGTGAAAGCGTCAGTGGCGGTGTCGTAGGTCTGCATCCTCGCAAGGTCATTAATAACAGTCGCCGTCAGCGAACCGGTAAAGGCGGGCAGATCGCCCATGCCGAGATAGACGGTGCCGTAGGTCAGGGCTTTGTCGGCATAGATCGGAGCATTAGGAACGGCGATGGTGAAGTCAAGGTCGTCGCCCGCGACGGGCGCGACGCCGCCTTCCCAGTTGTCGCCGTTGGAGATCAGGTTGTTCGAGCCCGCGCCAGTCCACTTCTTGCCCGTGCGGTCCGAGCCCCATTCCTCGGCGATAAAGTCTCCGCTGTTAGTCGCCTTCGCATAGAAGTTGCTGGTCACCGTGTCGTACAGGCCAACGGCGTTGCTCTTCATATTCTTCGCAGGCATGAGGTTGTGCTTCAGTTCGCCAGTCGAAGAATAAAGCTGGAAGTCGTAGAGGTAGTAAGACCCGCGATTCGCGACATATTTAGCGGCGATGGACTCGTCGATAACACGGCTACTGGCCGAAGATGTGCCTTGCACGTTACTCGCAAAAAGCATTGTATTGGTGGCAGGAGGAGTTGCCTCGCCGATTATTGCGGTCTGCTCGATGCCGTTTACATAGAATTTTCCGGTATTGTAATTCACCTCGATCGTGCAATCGTCCGTTCCCGGACTTGTCGTACCAGCGAAATTGCTGCTGTTGCACTGGATTTGGAAGTTTCCAGATGAATCGACATACGCACCGAACTTGCTGATGTTTGAACTCGACCCTGCCCGGTTGCACCAGAGATACTGATTCCACGAGGTCGTGGCCAATCTGAAGCGCATCTTCACGATGTCGGTGGAATTTGGCTTGAAATCGAGGACGATCCATCCGCCGTTGGCATTATATGCAGTCGCCGTTCCCTTGATGTACTTCAGCGCGGTGTAGGTATTACCGTCCTCATCCGTCCAATCCGCCGCCCATACGCCACTCGTCACAAACAAAAGCGCTATCGAAAGGATAAACGATAATGAAGAATGAAGATTGAAGAATGAAGAATTTCTCTTCCCTCTGCCCAATTCACCTCTAAAAATATTAGCGATATAAGCGATTATAGACATCATCTTATTACCTCCTTTAAGTTATTTATAA
>JAGCJE010000179.1 GCA_017648225.1 Kiritimatiellia bacterium
GACGTCCAGCTTCAGAGCTCGAGAAGCGGCGGATCGGATTACGGCGGCGGTAGCCAGAGCGCGATTCTCGCTATCGTTGAACCGACCAACTTTAAGGAGCAGGAAGTCGGCGTTATTCTCGATGTAACGCCCAGGCTTACCGACAACGGCAACCTGATCGATCTCCAGCTCAACACCAAGGTAATCGACGAGCCCACCTGGAAGAACTACGGTATGCGCATTCCGTTTACCGGCAACTCTAGCTCGCTCGAGAATTTCCAGGGTGTCGGCGAAATCTTTACAGGCGTCATCAGCATCTTCACGCAGCTCGGAGCCAATCTGAGCGACGAGATCAAAGAGGCATTCGCCATCAAGGCTCTTGACTCGGCCGGTGCCGCACTTGATTCTCTTGGTAATCAGGGCTCTGCTAATATGACGTATTACGATGCCCCGATGGAGCAGCCCTTCTTCCATATCCGTGAAATCGATTCGAAGGTTCTTGTATATCCTGGCGCTACAATCGTCATGGGTGGTCTCATTACCGAGCAGCGCAAGGCGATGGATGACAAGGTTCCCTTCCTTGGAGACATTCCTTTTATCGGTCGTCTCTTCCGCAGCCATTCGGAATATTCCTCCAAGCGCAATCTTCTTATCTTCTTGACCACGCGTCTTGTTGATGCTCACGGTCGTGAAGTTAAAATTTCCGCTAATAACGGGGGCGATGAAGCAGCAACCATTAAGCCTGCGCCTGAGAAAGAGTAACTGATAATACAATGAAAGTATGTATTACGGGAGGGATTGCTTCTGGCAAATCCCTCCTTTCACATTATCTGAACGATTTAGGGGTCGCAACAGTTGACGCTGACGACATAGTTCATGAACTCATACCGCAAGAAGAGCGGGAGAGACTGAGAAGTATCGTTTTTAAAAACCCAGAAGCCCGCAAGGAGCTTGAAGCGCGGATACACCCGCTCGTCCGCAAGAAAATTCTCTCCGCGATAGAAGGAGGCAGGAGTCAGGAGTCAGGATTTAGGTGTCAGGAGTCGGGGGTTAAAGGGGACTGTCCCCCTAACCTCTCCCTTCCCCCTATAGCAGTCATCCCGCTATTATTCGAGGTGCAATGGGAGAAAGATTATGATATAATAATCTGCATCCTCTCCTCGCGCGAGAAGCAGATTGAGAGGATGATGTCTTTGCGCGGTTATACGCGCGAAGAAGCGGAAGCCCGACTCGCCGCCCAGATGGATCCGGCGATAAAGGCGGCGAAATCAGATTATGTGATTTTGAACGACTCCACCGATGAAGACTTAAAGGCGGAAGCCCGCAAGCTGGTCGACTATCTCGTTTCAAGGTCTCAAGCCTAAAATAAAGGTAAAATTATGTCCGAAGAATTAGACGTTTTCGCGATGAGCGCGAAACCGGCGAAACAGTCTCAGCCTCCTAAACCAGTTCCAGCCCCCCAGGCCAATCAGGGGGGTAAAAAGCAATTTCATAAAAATCATCATCCGCAGTTTCAGCGCAGAGAAAAACAGAATAATTCACCTATCCGCGGCGCGAACGGATCCGAGTCGGTGAATCCTCTTCTCAATGCACCCCTCCCACAGGAGCAGCGCGTCCAAGCTCAGGAGACGGCTTCCAATCCAAATCGTAATCCCGATCTCCCCGAATACCGCCTTGCGGACATTCAGATCTGGCCCGCTCAGCAGATTGTCGACTGTATGATGCCCGGCGCGGATCCCGAGGAATTGGGTACGTATCGAAAGCATGAACTTATTTTTGCCGCCATCCGTTCATATCTCGCGAAGGGCGGGGCGGTTCTTGCAAGCGGGTGCCTCGAGATTATGCGCGAGGGCCATGGTTTTCTGCGCTCCGCAAAGAACAACTTTCTCGCCTGCCCCGAGGATGTTTTCGTCACTCAGCAGCAGATTCGTCGTCATGCTTTGAGAACGGGCGACATCATCGAGGGGCCGATTCGCGATCCGCGCGACCGCGACCGGTTTTTCTGTCTCGGGAACGTCAACACCGTAAACGGGAAAGAGCCTTCGGTAGCCGCCCGCGTAGTTCATTTTGAAAACCTGACGGCCACCTTCCCCACGAGACGCATCATTCTTGAGACCGATCCTAAGGAATATTCAACGCGCGTAATCGATCTGTTCACTCCGATAGGGTTCGGTCAGCGCGGTCTTATAATCGCGCCGCCGCGCGTGGGTAAGACGGTCCTTCTGCAGAAGATGGCGAACGCCATTTCGACGAACCACCCCGATGCGATGCTGATTATTCTTCTTATCGACGAGCGTCCCGAAGAAGTGACCGATATGCAGCGCAACACGAAGGCGATGGTTCTTTCGTCGACGTTTGATGAAGAGCCGCAGCATCACGTGAACGTCACCGAGATGGTCCTTGAGATGTCGAAGCGCCAGGTTGAAAACGGGCGTGACGTGATAATCCTTATGGACTCGATTACGCGAATGGCCCGTGCATACAATACGGTTCAGCCTCACTCCGGAAAGATCCTGACCGGCGGTGTCGACGCGCTCGCAATGCATCGCCCGAAGCGCTTCTTCGGCGCGGCGCGAAACATCGAAGGCGCAGGATCGCTTACAATCATCGCGACAGGTCTTGTGGATACGGGCTCGCGTATGGACGAGGTCATCTTTGAGGAGTTTAAAGGTACGGGCAATATGGAAATCGTACTCGACCGCTCCCTCGCCGACAAGCGAATCTTCCCCGCGATCGACATTGAGAAGTCAGGAACCCGAAAGGAAGACCTCCTCTTGGATCCCGTCGAGCTCGAGAAGACCTGGGGCATGCGCCGCATACTTTCGCCCGCCGGCTCCGAGTCCGCGATGAAGAGCGTACTCAATTCGCTTAAGAAGACCCAGTCCAATCCCGAGTTCCTGTTCGCGCTTGATCTAAAAAATCTCGGTTAAGTTATGGATAAGAAGAAGGCGCTTCTCTTTAGAATTCTAGCGGGGTTTCTTGGCGGATCCCTCCTTGGCTTGGGGCTCTCAAAATGGTGTTCTGCGGGAACCGTCTCCCGCATAATGCCTTTTGTCGAACCCTTCGGAGATATTCTCGTTTCGATGCTGAAGATGGTCGTCTATCCGATCATTCTCTTTTCGCTTATTTACGGCGCGGCGTCGATACCTTTGAAGAAGTCAGGACGAGTCGGCGGATTAGTAATGCTGTGGTATTTCGCCACGTCGCTTTTCGCGACGGTCTTCGGCGTTGCCCTCGCTTGGATTATGAATCCAAAGGTGGGCGGAGCTGAAAAGCTGGCCTCCGATTATATGGAGGGCGCCCAGAAAATAACTTCTTCCGAGGCTACGAATTCTTTCGGCGATTTTGTAGTCGGGATATTTCAAAATCCCTTCGCCGCTCTCGCCGAGGGGCAGTTTCTGCCGATCATCGTATTCGCGATCGCGTTCGGTCTTGCCGCCCGCGCGATTATAGACGCCTCGGGGGAGCGCGCCGCGCCTGTGCGCGCTATGATAACGGCGGTTGACGGCGCACAGCAGGCGATGTTCAAGTTGATTGACTGGGTGATGCTCTATTTTCCGATCGGCGTTTTTGCGCTTTCGCTCGCCAACTTCGCGCAGAACGGGACGCTGCTTTTCGGTCCTTACCTTCGCATTGCACTGTGTGTTATCGTTGGCGTCGCGGCGATGATGTTCGTGATCTATCCGCTCGCGATTCTTCTCTTCTGCCGGGAGAATCCCCTTAAGGCGTTCCGGAAAATTCGACCCGCTATGCTGACGGCGTTTGTAACCCGATCGTCCGCAGCGACGCTGCCCGTTTCGTTCAAGTCGATGGACGATCTCGGGGTGTCGCGTTCTCTGTCCAGCTTCTCGCTCCCGATGGGCGCGACGGTAAATATGGACGGTGTCTGCGTTCATCTTCCGGTGTTTGTGATTCTCGCAGCGAATATCTTCGGATATGATCTCACGTTCGCCCAGATTTCGATGCTCTGCCTTTCGATCATGTTCGCTTCGGTCGGAGCTGGCGGTATCCCCGGAGGTTCGGTTTTTCTCCTTTTCATGGTTCTTGAAGGTATGGGTCTTCAACCGGATCAGGTTTCACTTATAGTTGCGCTCGCGCTCGGGATCAATCCGATTCTCGACATGTTCGAGACGAGCTGCAACGTTACGGGCGACAACGTCTGCACTTACATCGTCGCGAAGAAAAACGGCATGGTTGACGAGAAAGGCGCGGCAGAGTGAAAATCTTGATTACCGGAGGAAAGGGGATGCTCGGGCGGACGCTTTGCGAGGCGTTTAAGAGCGATGAGGTTGTCGTTGCCGATCTTCCTGAATGCGATATCACCGATCGATCCAGCATAGCGGCGTTTTTCGCCGAGGCGGATCCCGATGTCGTGATTCACGCCGCCGCGATGACGAATGTCGACGGATGTGAAACCGACAGCGCTCTTGCTTACAGGATTAACGAGGAGGGAACGCGCAACGTCGCGATAGTTTCCGCCGCGATGAACGCGCGTCTTATCGCGGTTTCGACCGACTATGTTTTTTCAGGTGAACTCGAAGAAGGGCGCGACGGGTGGAACGAGGATGATACGCCGCGTCCGCGCACGGTATACGGCGCGTCTAAATTCGCCGGCGAAGAGATGATTCGTTCGCTTTATCCCGAGGCGGTTGTTTTAAGAATCGCGTGGCTCTATGGATCTGGCGGGCCGAGCTTCGTTCATACGATGGTAAAGCTTCTTTCCGCCGCCGGCGAACCCGTCAAGGTCGTGAACGACCAGTTCGGCAACCCTACGAGCGCCGAGGCCGTCGCCGAAGCGATCAGGTTTATTCTTTCGAAATCTTCTCTTGAAGGGACCGTACACGCGACGTGCGAGGGTACTGCGAGCTGGTACGATTTCGCGGCGGAACTCAAGAAACTTATGCCATCCTTAAAGCGCGATCTGATTCCGTGTACCACCGCTGAGTTTCCGCGCCCGGCTCCGCGCCCTAAGAATTCCGCGCTTGAGAAACGCGTTCTTGCGCTTCTAGGTTATACGATGCCTGACTGGCGTTCGGCGCTCGCCGACTTTGTCGCATCCGAATTTCCAACCGTTTAAAAGGAATTATCGAAGTGAGAGTCTGGGGCATTACAGGAACGAACGGTAAAACCACGACGACGTGGATTCTTTCCGAGTTTTTGAAATCGGCGTACGTTACGACTGTCGAGGTTGATACGCTCAAAAGAAAATTTTCCACCGGTTACACGACGCCGCCTCTACCGGTGCTGAAATCGATCTTCGCCGAAATGGAGGAGTCGGGCGCGAAGGATTGCGTGATGGAGGTTTCTTCCCACGCGATTCATCAGAACCGTACCGGCGACACCGTTTTTGCGGGCGGTGCGTTCACGAATCTTTCGCAGGATCATCTTGACTACCATAAGACGATGGATGAGTATTTTCGTGTAAAACTCTCATTCGCCGAAAAGATCGCTGCTACCTATTCTTCGAAGCCTACCGACGGACGGCGAGATATGCCGCCTTTTGTCGTCTGCCTCGACGGCGAGAACGGCGAGCGGATGCTCGAGGCCGTCGGGAAATTGCCGCTAAACGTGATTCCCGTTACGATTAAAAGGCCGCGCTACGATCTTTCGGCTCTTCAGCTTGTAGGCGACTACAATAAGTCGAATGTTCTTGTTGCTGCGGCGCTCGCGGAGGCGGCCGGCGTCGACCGCGAGGAAATCCAAAGAACCATCCCGCTTTTGATGCCGCGTTGGGGGCGCTTAGAGTACGTTAAGTCCTCTTCGGCCGCGAAAGTCTATGTCGACTTCGCCCATACGCCCGACGGTCTTGAGAAAGTTCTCGAGGCGGCGAGGGGATTCACCGAGGGGCGGCTTTGGGTCGTTTTCGGCGCGGGCGGCGACAGAGATCCGATGAAGCGACCGCTGATGGGCGAAGTTACTGGCCGTCTTGCTGATGTCGTTGTCGTAACAAGCGACAATCCGAGGAGCGAAGAGCCTATGGCGATTATCGACGATATAATGAAGGGCGTCGCGTCTGGCGGTGAAGTTCATATCGAGGCCGATCGCGCTAAGGCGATAGAGCTCGCGCTAAACGAAGCCCAAGAGGGCGATGTGGTTCTCATCTGCGGTAAAGGTCATGAAACGACCCAAGAGATAAAGGGCGTGAAGTATCCCTTCGACGACAGGGTGATTGTTAAGAACTTCACAAAAAAGCCATAAAGATGGTATAATGTGATGTGAGTGAAAGGTTTTTGCCGATAAATGTTTTTTACCAGATCTAATAATAATTGCGCGAATGAAAAGCGAGAAATGAGACTTGAAGCGTTTCTCGTTTTGCAGTTGCTTTTGGGATTTGGTTTGAGTAATGCATGTTTTTTCATCGGTTGTTCTCTTCACGCCTGGCATTTCTGGGCATCATTCGCCGCAGTGACGGGATTGGCCTTTTGGTATTCGCGAAAAGCGGGTCTCTGGATGATCGGACTCAATCTCTTGATGCTTCTTTTGACTTTTTATACGTTTACCTACGTTCATGTAGATGCATCAATCTGTCATTTGCCGATAAGTCATTTTCTTGAGGACGGATGGAATCCGGTAACCGAATCGTCGGTCGAGGCTGTACGTGCGCGTTTTGCAGGCCGCGGCGTGTCCGAGGCTAACGATTTTCTAGCTTATCATATCATCGCAGCACCGAAGTTTTCCCAAATTCTCGCCGCTCAGATGCAGTCTGCCTTCGGGCTTTTTTCTGCCGGCGGATACGCGCTTTGGTTTATGTGTTTTGCTCTGGCGATTTCCGGTTACAGATTCTCAACCTCGGTTTTCCGTGCCGGGCGCTGGACCTCTGCCGTTTTTGCGGCTTTGCTCTGTTCGAATACCATCATTGCGGAAGTGTGTTTTTTAGGGCTTGTTGATTATGTGGCATATTCGGCTATCGCTATTGCGGCAATGTCGCTCAGGATGTGGCTCGATACGAAAAGCAGAATTGATCTGTACATGTTTTTCGGTTGCGCCGTCGTTGCCGTCGCAACCAAGATGAACAGCCTGGCGTGTGTAATGCTGCTCCTTATCTCTGCTGCCGTCATCGGCCGCAAGGAAAAGGATATGCGCTTTGGGCTTCTTGTTTTTCTGGCAGCGCTTGCCTTTTTTTGTGTAATTCCATATTGGGCGTCGGCGTGGCGTTATGGCTCTCCTTTTTATCCGGCCCACAGCTTCCGTGCGGATGTTCCAACCATGGATCTGACGAGTGATTTCATCGGCAACGAAGATGCGAACAGAATGGGATATATCGCCCGGATGGTTTACGCATGGGTAAGTAAACCGCTCGCAGTCTGGGGCTGCAGAATCTGGTATTCTGCAGATAATTTTGATCCTCAATGGAAATGGGAGTTTCTGTCGGGCGGTCAAGGTTGGATGTTTTCTCTGATTCTTTGGTCCGGTGTGCTTCTATCTCTCTTCATAAACCGCAACCGCACTACTCTTATCGCTTGGATTTTGCTGTTGGCCTTTTTATTGGTGCCGGTTAAATATATTGGATATTCGAGATACACCAACTTCGTATTTTTCGTGATTGCCGTGCTGTGGTTCAATATTGTTTTCTCGCTGCCCGCGCGTATGCGGCAGGTTGCAATTTCTGTCTTGGCTGTTTTTGCTCTCAACCAGGCGCATGTGTGCGCATCGACCTTTCTTCGCCAGGTTCGTGGTGAAGGAATCCGACAGAGAAACATCGATACGGTTGCCAAATTTCGGGATTATCGTTTTGAAAAACCTCTCGATAACTGGGAGTATGTCGTTAAAAACAGATTCCCGCCAGATGGAGCTTCGCCTTCTTTTGAAGGAACAAATGCGGTTGATGTTTCATGGCCGTTGGTTTTTACTGGTCCTCGCCTTCTCGAGAGGGATGACTCGGTCTACTGGTCGCAGACGGACGGCTTCCCGTCGCCCGTTTGGTCTAGTTCTTGTTTTAAGGAAGGCGGTGGCAGATGATCCAGAATAAGACCGTCGCCGCCGTCATACCTGTCTTCAATCCGGAGCCCGGGCTTACAGCCCTTTCGCATTCGCTTCTTGAATTGTATTCGACGGTCGTCGTGGTTGATGACGGAAGCGTTGAAAATATCGGCGGCTTTGATCTTCTGCCTGAAGGCGTTTCCCTTGTCCGTCATGAAATCAACCGTGGTAAGGGCCGCGCGATAAAGACGGCTATAGCCTGGCTGAAGGAGAACCGCCCTGACGTCAAGGTGGCGGTTTTTGTCGACGGAGACGGGCAGCATCGGCCCAATGATGTCGTAAAGGTAGTCGAGAAGGCCGTTGAGACCGACCGTGTCACTCTGGGCGTCAGAGATTTTCACAAGGCCGGCATTCCGTTCAGAAGCCGCCTCGGGAACGTGGTTACCGCCTTTCTGGTCCGTCTTATGTTCAGGATTCCGATTTATGACACGCAGACCGGATTGAGGGCGATTCCGCGGCGCCTGTTCGACATGATGCTCGACACGGAAGGGGAGAGGTTCGAGTATGAGATGCGTCTTTTCGGCAAGCTTGCGGACATGCGCGAGTCGCTGGAACAGGTATCGATACGCACCATCTACATCGAAAGCAACCGCACATCCCACTTCCGTCCCGTGCGCGATACGGTGAGAATCTACCGCGGTCTTTTCGGCGGGAGGTTTCTCAAGTTCATCGGCTCGTCTTTTGCGGGTTTCTTTGTCGATAACGGCGTCTTCACGCTTTTGCTCTGCGCGCTTGCACCGTTTGCGCTTGACAGGAGCGTCGACATCTTAATATCGATCATCGCCGCACGCGTTGTTTCTGCCAGCGTGAATTATCTTTTAAACCGGCATTTCGTCTTCCGCTCGAAAAACAGCCGGTCTTTGTCGATTTGCAGGTACGCGGCGCTGGCATGCGCCGTTATGGCATTATCGTATGCGGGAACGTTTCTGGTTAGCACCGTTTTCAACGCATGCGGAGTGAGAATCACGGGCATTAAGATCGTAGTTGATCTGATTCTTTTTCTTCTGTCCTACAAGCTGCAGAAAACCTGGGTTTTTAGATAAATAGGAGGCGCGAAGAATGAGTCTCTTTTAAAGAGACGCGCTGAGGTGAATATGGATATCGAGATAACGAACGCGCGGATGCACAACCTTAAAGGGGTCGACGTAACGATTCCGCGCAACTCCCTCACCGTCGTGACGGGGCTTTCCGGGAGCGGAAAATCCTCACTCGCTTTCGATACGCTTTATGCTGAGGGCCAGCGCAGATACGTCGAGTCGCTTTCGGCTTATGCGCGGCAGTTTCTTGATCGCCTCGCGAAACCAGACGTTGAGAAGATCGAGGGTTTAAGCCCCGCGATTTCGATTGAACAGAGAACGACGAGCGGCAATCCGCGCTCTATCGTGGCGACTGTTACCGAGATACACGATTATTTGCGTATTCTCTACGGCTCAGCCTCGGTCGCTCACTGCCCTGAATGCGGTAAGGCGGTTCAGCGTCAAAGCGCCGAGGAGATCGTGGATTCCGTTTTGAAGACGACAGGCAAGGCTGTAATCTATGCGCCTTCAGTCAAGGGGAAAAAGGGCCGTCACGAAAACGTATTCGAGGAGTTGAAGCGCAAAGGCTTCGCGCGCGTGCGGGTTGACGGATCCGTTTATATGATCGAAGAGGTTCCTGAGCTCGATAAGAAAAAATCCCACAACATTGATATTGTCGTCGACCGTATCGTCCTGCTCTGCGACAGAACGCGCCTTACGGATTCCGTGGAACTTGCGCTTAAATCGGGCGGCGGGATATTGAGCGTGGAATATGTCGAAACCGGCAAGAGCGTCGTTTATTCCGAACTGAACGCCTGTGTCGACTGCGGCATTTCATTCGACGAGCTCAAGCCCCGCAGCTTTTCGTTCAACTCGCCGTTTGGCGCATGCCCTGTCTGTTCGGGATTGGGCCAGCTGTATTTTTTCGACGAGGATCTCGTTGTTCCCGACAAGACGCTGCCGTTAAGAGAGTGCATCCATCCGTGGCGTCGGGCGGGCCACAACGCAATAATGTACTACAACGCGCTTTTGGAGCAGATCTCCAGGCAGTACAAGGTCGATCTCTCAACGCCTTATGAAAAGTTGCCGGCGGCATTCCGCAAAAACCTGATGCACGGCTTTAAGGACGATCTTGTCCTTCCGTGGCGCAGTGTCGACAGACCCTTTGAAGGCGTTTTGGCCGTTCTTCAAAAGCGACTTGAAGAGGCGGAAGACGACGAGACGCGCTCGAAGTACGAATCATACCAGAGTTACAAGGTCTGCCCCGAATGCAACGGCGCGAGGCTTAAGCCGGAATCGCGGGCCGCGCGTGTCGCGGGCAGAACGATCGTCGAGGTGATGTCGATGAGCATCACCGACGCTCTTAAGTTCTTCGAGTCGATCGACGAGAAGGGCGATACGCGTTTCGCGGGACTCGGTGAAGTCATGAAGGAGATCCGCAGGCGCCTTAAGTTTCTTATCGATGTCGGGCTTGATTATCTTACTCTCGATCGCGCGTCGTCGACGCTTTCGGGCGGCGAAATGCAGCGCATACGGCTGGCGACCCAGATCGGCTCCGGATTGACGGGAGTTCTTTATGTTCTCGACGAGCCGACAATCGGGCTCCATCCTCGCGACAACGAGCGGCTTATCGCGACGTTGAAGGGGCTTCGCGACCGCGGCAATACGGTGGTTATCGTCGAGCACGACGAGGAGATGATGCGTGCCGCCGATTGGATAGTGGATCTCGGTCCAGGAGCAGGGCGCGAGGGCGGGCGTGTCATGTATCAGGGTGATTTTGACGGGCTTTTAAAATGCGGCTCTCTTACGGCGCAGTATCTGACGGGAGAGAAGAAAGTCTCCTCTCAGGAGTCAGGAGTCAGGAGTCAGGGGTCAGGGGGCAGCAAAGGAGTTAAACGAAATGCTTCCCTGA
>JAGCJE010000180.1 GCA_017648225.1 Kiritimatiellia bacterium
TCGCGCCGAGGCTCTTAGCGAGCTCATACGCGGCGAATGTCTTACCGAAGCGCATCTTCGCGTTCCAAAGGAATTTAGGCGTCCTCTTAACGCGCTGCTCTTTCGCCGCGCTCTCATAGAACTTAATCGTCTTTTCGACAGCCTCGCGCTGTTCAGGACGCATCGCGAAATCCTCACTACGCTTCTCGATATTATTAGTGCGATTTTTAACGGCGAGATAAGCGGCTTTAATATCGCTTACAGTAGCGCGAAACCATTCGGTTTTCTTACTTCCCGAATAAAGCCGCTTTATTCCCATAGTCTCAAGCTGTGCGTGAACGCGCTTATCGGTGAATGAGCCTCCGTCATTATAAAGCGCACATTCAGCGAATACTATCCGATAAGGGTTACTCTTACCGGGCTTAAGAATCGGAAACTGCTCGGCAACACGCTTCTCAACGCCCGCCGAAGCAAAACCGACCTTAAGATAACCCTTGTAGTTAGGATTATCTTCCTCATAAGCGTAAATCATCGGCCGCGCTTCAGTGCGCGAAGGAAAGAATGTAGAGTTCATAATATTACTCCTTATGTGTTAAAGTGGGTATTAGGCTAATGATGAGAATGTACTATCGCGGGGGAGCCAATCATATTGTACCAGCGAGGGAGCGTTAGTTATATTGTACTATCGCGGGAGCGATAGTACTCAGGACGACGCTACGCTTTAGACGACGCTTCGCTTTCGCCCGATTCGCCCTTCCGCTCTCCGTCCTGAGTGGCCGCGCCCGATTCGCCCTCTCACTCTCCGTCCTGAGTGGCCGCGCTCCTGCGCCTGATTCGCCCTTCCGCTCTCCGTCCTGAGTGACCGCGCTCCTGCGCGGTCACACCAAATAAACCGCTCTACCCGCCTTCTCGGCGATTGGAATTATCGCAGCGTTTAAGTCTAAACACGCCTTACGAGATAGCTCTTCGGGGCTATTGCCGCGCGCTATAATCGCGAGCCGACCTTCATTTATAAGCGGCAATAAAATACTCGGCGGCGTATAATCATGAGCCATCGAAAACGGCAACACTTTAATCATACGACCATTACGATTAGCAGAGAGCGCATCGAAAATCGCCCGCTCCCCGGCGCTTATAAAGCCGCTTATAATCGTAAATTGATCAGCCCTCGCCTTAATACGCCGTACAGCCTCCTCAATACGCTCATTCGATGTTCGACGCGATACCCTAAGAGCTATCATCTCTCGATTTTCGTTTAGTAGCTCTATAGCTCCAACTCCGCGCCAAAATTCACTACCGTTAAGCCTAAAACTCTCTAATGGCTCATGAAGTTTAAGAGCTGTTTTATTTCGATATCTAAGCTCATATTTAAGCGGATTATAATCAATATACCTATCAACAGCATCTATCATTCTCTCGTTCATGCAAATAAGATCATGATAGCCCTGCTGCCATAGCGTTATATCCATCGGATGATCTTGATGAAAAACCTTCGTTGTCCATGATTTGAATCTATTAACGAACGAGCCTAAAACCTTAAGAGGCTCCGATAATCCAGGCGCTAAATAGACTCTAACATGAACATGATCAGGCATTACCACATAACGCTGAAGCCTTAGACCCTTAATGCGAGAGAGAGTAAAGCGAATTGACTCATCAACTACTCGTCCAAAATCGCTTAATTCAACTTGAGCGTTATTTATCCTACCAAACCATAGATGACGCGGCGAAGTGACAATAGTAATAAAAAGCGACGCTCCTCGTGAATAATCATATCCACGAAAGCGCCTATAATGCGTTATCTCTTTATTTTTATCTGTCACGGTATGATTATACCATAACATTCCCTAATATAGGGTATTTTAACCCTATCTCATCATAAGCCTAATTATCAAAGATCAATTTATTGTACCAGCGCAGTAGCGCTAATCATATTGTACTATCGCGGGAGCGCTGGTACTCAGGACGACGCTGCGCTTTTGACGACGCTTCGCTTTCGACGACACTACGCTTTCGCTCCCCATCCTGACTAGCCGCGCTCCTGCGCGGCCTATCCTCCTCCATATCCGTTCGCCCTCCTTCTTTTAA